>JAKSTL010000180.1 GCA_024402595.1 Treponema sp.
ATCTCTTTTTTTGATTATCGTATAACATCTCTACTTTACAAGTAGATACATCTACTTTAACATCTCCGTTTTCAACGGACTTATTGTGAGTAGCGTAGATATAAATTGCTCTGCGCTTAAAACTATCGGCTAAATTTTGATGTAAAACTTCCATCCTTAAAAATTCAGAATGAAATAATGGAAATAATTAATCTCCAAAAATCAGAAATTTCTTTACTCAAAAAACAACTCGAATACTACAAACTTCAAAAGCAAGGTTTAATGAAGAAACTTTTGACTGGTGAATGGAGGGTAAAATAATGAATTCTAACACCCCATACTTCGACACAACAGAACACTCACTTTCTCAAAAGCCAGCTTTGGAACTTCTTTCAAAACTTGGCTGGGAAATTGTTGATTATGAACAGGCAAATAAACTGCGTGGAGAAAAGCTTTCTTCTGTTCTGCTTGAAGATGTTCTTTATAAACAGCTCTCAAAAATAAATAAGATTTCGTTTCAGGGAAAAGAATATGCTTTTGAACCGTCTTGTATTCAAAGTGCAGTTCAGAAATTAAAGCCTTTTAAAAATGATGGACTTCTTCCCCTTAACAGCGAACTTACTGACCTTTTGATTATTGGAACAAGTGAAACTCAATCTATAAATGGTTTTACAAAAAGTTTTAGTTTGAATTACATTGATTGGAATAATCCTGAAAATAACATTTTTTATGCAGTTCCTGAATTTATTGTTGAGCGTGTTCGTTCTGTAAAAACTGTTCGACCGGATATTGTTCTTTTTGTAAACGGAATTCCTCTTTGTGTAATTGAATGCAAAGCTCCTTCTGAAGAGCTTGAACAGGCTGTTACTCAGAATATCAGAAATCAAACAGAATCTTATATTCCACATCTTTTTATGTATTGTCAGATTTTGATGGCTGTAAATAAAAATGGTGCAAAATATGCAACTGTGGGAAGTCAGTCAAAATTCTGGAATGTTTGGAAAGAATCTGATTTGTCGGAATTGTTGAAGATCGAAAAGAATCCAACTGAGCAGGATAAAGCTATTTATTCCCTTTGTTCAAAAAATCGCTTTTTGGATTTGATTCACGGCTACACAGTTTTTGATGTTGGAACAAAAAAAATTGCTCGTTATCAGCAGTATTTTTCAATAAAATCTACATTGGAAAGAATTCACTGTGTCTCAAGCGATGGAATTCGCCAAGGCGGTATAATCTGGCATACTCAGGGTTCTGGAAAATCTTTAACTATGGTAATGCTTGCCAAAAATCTTATGTACTGCAATGACATTACAGCCCCTAGAATCATACTTGTAACAGATAGAACTGATTTGGATGAGCAGCTTGGTGATACTTTTAAGCATTGTGGAATCACTCCAGTTCGTGCTACATCAGGAAAAAATCTTTTGGATTTGGTTTCTGAAAAGAAAGCTTCTGTAATTACAACTCTTATTCACAAATTTGACAAAGCGGCTGGCGTTAGAAAATTCCAGGATGATTCTTCTGATATTTTTGTTCTTGTTGATGAAAGCCATCGAACCCAGTTTGGTAGTTTTGCTGCGAAAATGAGACAGATGTTCCCGAAGGCATGTTACATTGGTTTTACAGGAACTCCTCTTCTTAAAAAAGAAAAAAATAATTTCCAAAGATTCGGTGGATTAATCAGGCCAACTTACACAATTTCTCAGGCTGTTGTGGATAAAGCTGTTGTTCCGCTTTTGTATGAAGGTCGTCTTGTTGAACTTACGCAGAACAAAGAAGCTATTGATCTTTGGTTTGAACGTCATACTAAAGATTTGAATGATGAACAGAAAGCAGACTTAAAGAAAAAATATGCCCGTGCGGATATGCTTCAAAAAACTGAACAGGTAATTTATATGCGTGCTTTTGATATTAACGAGCATTATAAAAATAACTGGCAGGGAACAGGTTTCAAAGGGCAACTTGTTGCGGCAGATAAAAAGACAGCCGTTAAGTTCAAGCAGTTTTTTGATGAATTCGGTGATGTTTCAACAGAAGTTTTGATTTCCGGCGTTGATACAAGAGACAGTTACACAGATATTCTTGAAGATCCTTCCGAGATTGTTGATGCCTTCTGGAAAAAGATGATGGCAAAATATAAGGATGAAAAGGAATATAACGAAAAAATTATCGATGCATTCAAGCATGG
>JAKSTL010000181.1 GCA_024402595.1 Treponema sp.
GCACCGAATTGGCACGGCGGGAATATCCTTCCGCAAAATTACAAATCCAGCCATCAACTATCTGCTGCTCCAATGCCGGATGTACATCTGAGCCAATTTTTTCCAACAAATTTATATAATTTTTTTCTTCAATTGTCATATTTATCAACCTCTATTTCAATTTCTTTCTCAAAACTCTGGTTTGTTCTCCCCAGACTGTTCCTGCCTCTGTAAAAAACTCATATCCGTATTTTTCGTAAAGGCCATTGTGATCTGTGGAAATGTAAGTGTATTCCGCATCAAATTCTTTGATGGCGTATTCTTCTGCAAGAGAGATTAATTTTTCTGACAAACGCTGGCCTCTGTATTCGGGATAAGTAAAAACGCAGCCTATCCACGGAGTCCAATTTTCTCGGCCTGGAACTGTAATATCGACTTCATCATTTTGAGCAAGACTAACAAAAGCCGCCAGACGGGGACAGACCTCTGTTTTATTATTCACAGTAATTTCAGTTTTATTTGCCTCATCCAGCATAAGAAAAAATCTGCCAGGGCCAAGCAAGTCGTGGAAACCACCGTCGGTTGGAGAAACCTGTGGCTGTCCTTCTTTTTTAAGACAATTGATGATGAACGGAATTGCACCCCATAAATCTTTACGGGCTTCAAGCTGATTTATAATTTCTGCCTGCTGAATTGCGGACATTTCAAAATAATCTACAATTTTATAAGAGGGTGTTTTTAGTTTATTAAGTTCATACACATGTTCAACGGCCACTTCCCCAGTTTTGGGATAAGTTCTGGTGCCATTATCTATTACGCACTGCATTCCGATTTTTTTCATAACATTGGCAGAGGCAGCGTTTCGGGCATCACAATCGGCAAGAAGCTTTGTAACTCCACATTCCTTAAATGCATAATCACGTAGGGCAATAGCCGCTTCAGTTGCAAAACCAAAACCACGACAATCCTTTTTCAAGACCCAGCCCATATAAGCAGTAGTTTTATCTTCTTCAAAATGCAGATCGATGCTGCCAATAATTTTATCCTGATAAATAATCACAAAATCAAGATTGTCAGTAAGTCCCTGTTCCCGTTTTTCAATGGCACTTTTAATATACTCCGCAGTTTCTTCAAAAGTTTTATTTGGCAGCCAGTACATCATTGTAATTGAAGTATCACCCGCATATTCGTGAGCCTGAATTTCATCACCAGGAAGATAAGTTCGCAGGGTGAGGCGCTTGGTTTTAAGTTCGATGGTTTTCATATTGTTATTTTACACCGGATTTTGGGGGATGGGTATAAAGTTGTAGTTTACGCCAGATATTTTTCCACCATTGTTTGCACGAACTTTGGGTTTAGTGGAAAATCTGGTTTTTCCATTGTGAAGATAAAATTTTCCCCAAGGTTGAAGCCACTTTCCTGTATACTTTGGATTTTACTGATGGCTTTTGAGATGTAGTCGGGATCATCCATAAGTCCAAAATGTTCCCAATAAATTTCTTGGCGTGTACGCAGATTAAGACAACAGAAGTCCGGGTAAATAATACTGCCATTTTTTAGTTCAAGTGGCATTTCATATTTGTATGGAATTTTCAGGCGAAATAAAGTATCTGCAATTATTACTTCCGATTTTGAACGAACTTTTTCTCCGTTTGCGGTAAGAAATTCTGGGGAGTTGAAAAAGTTATTTTCAGTTTTTTTTTGCGACTGCCAATGGGTTTCGTAAACTTTATCTGGAAGGGTTACAGGTTCAACCAGAAGCTTGCGGTTTTTTGAAAAGCGCTGGAAAACTTTTTGAATGCCAGATTTTTTATTGTGCACCAATAATTTTTTTATAGCTGCAAGTTCTCTTTTGGCAGAGCGCAGTATTTTATCGTCATAGTCGTATTGAATCAAGGCTTTTGCAAAATCATCCTGCTGGCGGGGAAGATATTTTCCAGTTGTGTCATTCTTTTTTGTGATTAAGTAGAACTGTACGGTATTTTTGTGTGGGACAATCCTGATTTTTCCAGCTTTTTTCAGATTGGATTTTTCATTTACCGTGTTTTGCTTTGATTTGATGATTTTTTCAAGCTGGATTCTTCTTTCTTCCAAATCTTTTTCATAAGTTACAGGTGGTAATGCTTCAATTTTTCTTTTCATAAGACTCCTTTTGAAGGTGTTTTGTTGTTG
>JAKSTL010000182.1 GCA_024402595.1 Treponema sp.
GTAGATGTACCTGGTTTACTTTTTCGGACGGGGGTTCAATTCCCCCCATCTCCAATCTTTAAGACTACCTTATACTGGTAGTCTTTTTTGTTTAACTAGAGTTTATTTACTATTTTCTTTTTAGTAGTAGGAAGGTAATGTCATCTTTGATTTCAGCATCACCTATAAAATTATAAATGGAAGTTTTTATTTTTTCAGAAAGTTCCTGAATTGAAAGGTTTTTGTTTTCATCTAATAATTCTAATAATCTGTTTTTTCCAAACATTTCATTATTTGAGTTTACGGCTTCTGTGATGCCGTCTGTGTATAACATAAGGACATCATTTTTTTGTAGTTTTATACTTGTAGTTGTGAAAACTGTTGGAATTCCTCCAATACCAATTACACCACATTGTGTTTCAGCTTCTTTCTTAAGTAATTTTGATGCATCATTTTTACAAATCAAAATTGGTTCAGGATGACCTGCATTAACAAATTCCAAAACATTTTTGTTTATGCGGAACATAATTCCTGTAAGATAGTTTTCAATGCTTCCTTTTTCTTTTATGATTCGTTCATTTATTTTATGTAGAACCTGGGATAAATCTTCATTAATTCCCTCATAGAATTCCTGTTGAATGATGTTTTTTACCAGCATTGTAACTAAACCGGAAGAAATTCCATGGCCAGAGACATCAAAAATACTTAAACCTTTTATAGTGTCTTCTCTAATGTATAAATCATACAAGTCTCCGGAAACACCCTGCAAAGGCTTAAAATAGACCGCAATTTCCCAATCTGAAAAATCAGTTTTACGTAAGGAATAAAAACTCTGTTGAACAAATGAGGCAAGCTCCATTTCTCTTTCTGTACGCTTCTGTTCTTGTTCAAGATTGTTGTTTATTTCCTCAAGAGCTTTATTAGCATTCTGTAATTCCTGGGTTTTATGTTTTACAATTTTTTCAAGATTTGTGTTTACGTATTCTACACGACTAAAAAGTTTTACATAATTTACAAGAAGAAGTCCTAAGAAAATTAGAATAGTAAACTGCCATCCAAAACAGACAAGCAGTTTTATATATTGAAAATCTGTAAAAGTAATTAAAATTATGGCCAATAAAAGGCTTAATAAAACCGGTGAAAATCCTATAAGTAGAGAGTTAACTTTTTTTCTTCTGTTAAAAATATCTTCCAGAATAATTTTGATAGGGTATAGGAATAAAAATCCAGAAACAATATAACCAATTACCTGTAAAATAAAGAATTGCCATAATGTAAGAGCAAAAAATGGTATTGTGAAAATTACAGCTGAAAAAATAATTCGGAAAATTTTAAACCATCTGGTTTCTTTTTTTCCTAAAAAGTCACGGATAAAGGAAACAGCAAGATGCATTGCAGTATAAGGTACAAAGGCATTAAAAAATTTATTGAAAAGTAAATAATCTAAAGTATTGCCAAAGGGGTATTCGCCATAGCAAATTGGAAATAGATATAGCGAAGAAAACAATGTAAGTAACCCAAAGGAAAGATTGGATTTATCTGAAGGTCTTATAAAATAAAAGAATATATACAGAAAACTTATAAAAAATAAAAAAATGGAAATTGCAAATGGAAATTCAGATGCCAAAAGATCGTGCATGCTTCTGGTCAGAAAAACATAATCTGGTGTGGATATAAAAGGTGAATCTCCCAATTTACCGGTGGTATTTACCCAGAGTTTTACAACTATAGTATTTGGTTGATTATCATATTTGATTATACTTTGAGGAATTTGAAATGCTGTAGATTTTTCTCCATTAAAAAATTCTTTAGGAGGCATATAACCTGAAGCACCAATATGAACTCCATTTACATAAACTTCACTGGCCACCTTTATTTGACCTAAATATACAGCAATATTTTTATATTCTAATTCTGGAGGAATGTAAAAAGTATTTTTTATCCAGATATATCCTCTGTGGTCCGGTACATATGCAGGTAAGTTTGAAAAATATTTATTGTTTAAGGGAAGATAAGCTTTTGCGTTTTCAAAAAGAGTATAAGACCAACCAGAATCTAATTCAATTCTTGGAGGTTTATTTCTTTTTGCAAATACAGGTTCGCTTAGTAATAATAAAGTAAAAACTAATGCAAGTAAATTTTTAATTTTCAAAACTC
>JAKSTL010000183.1 GCA_024402595.1 Treponema sp.
TTAAATGCTCAGGATGATTACGAAAAGAACAGAAACTACTGGAAATATCTTAAAGCCAAGCTGAAAAAGGAAAACAATCAACTGGGTAGTGTCACTACCCAGTTCAAACTTACTGCTCCCGATGGCAAAAAACGACTTTCAAATGTTATGGATTACAGTCAGGTAATTGAACTTGCAAAAAATTTTCCAAATAACAAGTCCGCTCCTTTTATTCAGTGGTTTACATATAGTGATGAAACTGTTGATGCAAAAAGTAAAACAAAGGCCTATGCACTTTTTGAAAGTTCACTTTTGGACAGCATTGAAGTTGGAACTGTAAACGGATTAAAGCAGATTCACGGTTATCTTTTTGGCGGATTATACGATTTTGCAGGAAAAATCCGAACTGTGAATATTTCCAAAGGTGGATTCAAATTTGCCGCTGCTGAATTTTTGCCAGAAACCTTAGATCAGATTGAAAAAATGAGTGAAGATTCGTTTGATCAGATAATCGATAAATATGTGGAAATGAATGTAGCTCATCCATTCCGAGAAGGAAATGGCCGCACAACAAGAATCTGGCTGGATTTGATTCTTAAAAGAAGCCTTAAAAAATGCGTGGACTGGAGTCAGATAAATAAAAAAGAATATCTTGCCGCAATGGAACAAAGTGTAATGGACAGCACAAAAATCAAACAGCTGATTCAAAACGCCCTTACAGACAAAATCAACGACCGCGAAATGTTTATGAAAGGCATTGATTATTCATATTATTATGAGGAAGCGGAGTAGATGAAGGAAATGAAAAAGCTGGGAGAGTTTATTCAACCAGTTGATGTTAGAAATACAGATTTATCGGTTACTCGTTTATTAGGTTTGAGCATCAATAAATGTTTTATTGAATCAATTGCAAATACAATTGGAACTGATTTTAGACCTTACAAAATTGTGAAAAAAGGTCAGTTTGCTTATGGACCAGTAACTTCAAGAAATGGTGAAAAAATTACAATTGCTTTGCTTGAAGAACCTGAGTGCATTATTTCCAGTTCTTATGCAGTTTTTGAAATTACAGATACATCAAAACTTCTGCCTGAATATTTAATGCTTTGGTTCAGTAGACCAGAGTTTGACCGTTACGCTCGTTATAAATCTCATGGTAGTGTTCGCGAAATTTTTGATTGGGACGAAATGTGCCGAGTTGAACTTCCAGTTCCAGACATAAAAGAACAGCAGAAAATTGTAGACACCTACAACGCCATTACAAACCGCATCCAGATTAAGCAGAAGATTAATGAGAATCTGGAGAAGGCGGCACAGTGTTTGTTTGAAGAGATGTGGAATTCTGATAATAGTCAGGAGCTTGAACTTTCAAAGTTAAGTGAACTTACTTCAAGCAAGAGAGTGTTTTTTGATGAATATGTTTCTGAAGGAGTACCTTTTTATAGAGGTGGCGAAATAACAGAAAAACGAAAGGGACTTCCAATTTCAGATCCTCTATTTATTACAGAAGACTCATATAAAGAAAAAGTTAATAAATACGGAGTTCCAAAGATAGGTGATATTCTTATTACTGCTGTTGGAACTATTGGTAATTCATATATGGTTACAGAAGATGATAAATTCTATTTCAAAGATGGAAATTTGATTTGGTTTAAGAATTTTAAGGATAATTCAAATTTTATAATATATGACTTTCTAAATAGTAAAGAGTTCAAAAAGAAAATTGAGCAAATAAGTATTGGTTCAACACAAACAGCTCTTACTATTTCTGGTTTATCAAAAATTAAAACTAGAATTCCACAGAAAGATGATTATGAAGAATATATAAAAAAATCAAATACAATACTTAGATTTATTCAAAATAATAATGCGGAATTGGAAAATATGTATAAGTTACGAGAAATCGTTATTTCGCAGATTTCGAAGAGGTAGATGTTTATGCAAAGTAATATAAAAATTTTCTTATTTTACTTTTATGCGTTAAAGTAAAATAAAGCCCGGCGTTGCGGGCGGCGATTGAGCCCGCAGAGGGGATAGCGGAAAAAACCACAACGAAGTGAGGACTTTGGAGCGCAAGGGGAGACTTCCCCTTCCAAAATATATATTTTTATTTTTTATGCATTATTTTTACACAAAAAATATATTTTGTGATATAT
>JAKSTL010000184.1 GCA_024402595.1 Treponema sp.
TTTGAAGAATATCAGAAAACTCAGATGCACAAAGACGACACTTTTGATGATTTTTTGAAAGTTGTGATTCATGAATTTGTTCATATTTGTCATCAAGAAATTCAGCCAGATTTTTCTAAGGTTACTTGGTTTATGGGTGAAGGACTGGCTACTTACCTTTCAGAACAGCGGTATAACGAAAACGAAAAAATTGATTTTCCAAAAGAAACCTTATTTGATTTCCGTCAGTTTACAAATCTTCATTCACCATATTGCGCCGCTCAGAAATTGGTAAGGGCTCTTGTAGAAAAAGTTTCTCACAAAGAACTTTTGGAATATGCCTGTGATTCTGAAAAATTTTTTATGGATTGGGAAAAAATCTGGGAAAGATAGAAAACGGACAAGGGATTGGAGCTGCGCCGCAGGCGTCCCGAGCGAAGCGAGTGGATGAGCCGCGGTTAGACGGCGAACTGCGCAAAGCCCGGTTTTTGCGAAGCAAAAATGGCCCAAAATGATAAGAATTTAAAACTAACAGAAAATTAGAATTTTTACCCTTAAAATTATATTGTGCACAATCGAATTTTCAATGTATAATCTGTAAAAAATATCAATGGAGTTACTATGCTTTATAGAAAGGATAAATTTGGGGTAGAGATTTCGCAGCTTGGTTATGGTTGTATGCGTTTTTCTAAAAAAGGAAGCGCAATTGATTTTGAAAAGGCTGAAAAAGAAGTCCTGGCGGCGATTGAAAAAGGTGTGAATTATTTTGACACTGCCTACATTTATCCTGGCAGCGAAGAATGTCTTGGTAAAATTCTTGCAAAAAATGGTCTGCGAGAAAAAGTTTATATTGCAACAAAGCTTCCTCAGTACATAATGCGTTCTCCTGCCGCTATAGAAAAAACTTTCAATGAAGAATTAAACAGGCTTCAGACTACATATATTGATTATTATCTTATGCATATGTTTACAGATTTTCACGAATGGGAAAATTTGCAGGCCTTGGGAATTGAAGATTGGATTAAAGAGCAAAAGAGTAAGGGAACAATTAAAAATATCGGTTTTTCTTACCATGGCGAAACAGAAATGTTCTTAAAGATTCTTAATGCATACGATTGGGATTTTTGTCAGATTCAGTACAATTATATTGATGAAAATTCTCAGGCTGGTAAAACGGGATTGATGGCGGCGGCGGAAAAAGGGATTCCAGTAATTATTATGGAACCTTTGCGCGGTGGTAAGCTTGTGAATATTCCAGAACAGGCTAAAAAACTTCTTGCACAAAATGAAAAGAAATATACTGCTGCTGAACTTGCTTTCCGCTGGCTTTGGAATCAGGAAGCGGTTACTTGCGTTCTTTCGGGAATGAATTCTATGGAAATGGTGGAAGAAAACATTCGTATTGCTAGTGATGCAACTGCGGGGGCTTTTACTCCAGAAGATTTTACTCTTGTTGATAATGTTAAAAAAATCATTAAGGAAAAGGAAAAAGTTGGTTGTACTGGCTGCCGTTATTGTATGCCTTGCCCAAAAGGCGTCGATATTCCTGGCATTTTCCATTATTACAATTTGATGTATATCGATAAGAAATCTAGTGCCCGTTTTGAATTTGCACAGAACATGGGATTGCGCAAGGATGTTGGATTTGCAACCCAGTGTATTAATTGTGGTAAATGTGAACAGCACTGTCCTCAGCATTTGAAAATTAGAGATTTGTTGAAAGAAGCGGATAAAGCTTTGCGACCATTGCCTTATAAGGTTGGAATAAATCTTGCTAGAAAAGTGCTTATCAAAGGAAAATAATTACTTAAAATTATCCAATTTAATCAGTCACTTTTTTTCCAGGCCGTTTCCCCAAGTTACAGCAAGCTGTAACTTGGGGTCGCAGTATTTCGGGCTCGCTCATTCCGCTCGGTGCGCCGCAACAAGTTGCTCTGCACCTGCCTTCGGCAGCCCTACATGTTGCTAACGGGGGGAGATTTTCTAAATGATTTATTTTATTTCTCCCAACTTATTTTCAATTTCTTCAATTGTTGGAAGTGAACTTTTAAAATCTACAGGATAAAGTTTGGCAAGTTCATATTCAGAAACAGCAAGAG
>JAKSTL010000185.1 GCA_024402595.1 Treponema sp.
GTGAGATCCCGAAACAAGTTCGGGATGACAAAATGCATTTTCGGGATGACAAATGCATTGGGAGATTACAACATACATTTCGGGATGACAAATGCATTGGGAAATTACAACATACATTTTGGGATGACAAAATGCATGTTGCCCTCCAAAATTCATTCTTTACAAAACCTTTCTTCCACCCTTTTTACCAGAGTTTCGCCCCAGAAGTCACAAAGGATGGTGTAGGCTTCTTGCTGGAGTTCTGGAATTACAAGTTCTTGTATAGCTTGTAAATTATTTTGAATATAGCGGACAGCATCTTTTTGGATTGCCATGTTTTCTTCAGCGGTCAAAGGATTTTTTCCAGTAATTTCAGTTTCTTCTTTTTGCCATGTAAACAGAATTGAAAAAACCGTAGCCGCAGAACAATTAAACTTCCATTGTTCAATTTTTTCTATTTTATTGGCAGCTGTCATTCCAGATTTTTGGCGATAATAGTAAACTACATCTTGAATGCCACAATAAGATTTTGCAAAAAATGCCGTAAAAAAATAAATAAGATAATTTTCTGCAAGATTACAATAGTTGTAAGGGATTTTATCAAAAGCTAAAAGCAACAATTCTCGTTTATAAAGTTTTCCCCACAAAAAGGATGAATATTTTTTTGTTAAAAAACTGTCTAAAACATCTTGATTGTAATAACAGCAAGGTTTTACATAATTTTTATTTCCGTATTCTGTAAACTCCAGTTCATTTTTTTTAGAACTGAAAAAGTTTTTAGAATCTCCATGAACAATATCAAAATCTGCCTGATTTTCTTGAGCTGCCTGTAACAAAATATCCAAGCCCTGTGGAGCCAGAATATCGTCACTATCCATCATAAAAATATATTTTCCAATGGCCGAATAACAAAGGCCCCGCCGAACTTCAACGAGACCTTGATTTTGAGAATGTTCAATATAATGAACTGGAAATTTAACTGATTTTTTAAACTTTTTAACAATCTGTTTGCAGTTCAAGCCCTCATCACTTAAGCCCGAACTGCAGTCACATAAAACCAGCACTTCAATTTCTTTTACATTCTGAGTTTTAATACTTTCAAGACATTCTTCCAGCCATTTTTCAGAATTATAAACCGGAATGCAAATAGAAATTAAAGGCTTCCGCATTTTAATCGTTACTTCTGCTGATTAGTTTTTTTGCATTAAGATAACTTCTGCAAGAAATGTCGTAGCTATCATATCCTATATAGTTTTCAAATTCATCTTCTACAAGAGTAACTGCTTCAACAGATACATTTTCTTCCAAATTAACAAAAACAACACGGTTAATATTAGAGAAATAGATATCTCCACCCCTAGTAAAGAAGAATGTTCCATCATCAGCAATTACAAGCTTTTTTGGTTCTTCACTTACAAGCAAAAACTTTTGTGGACCAAACAAAAGATTTGAATACTTGGATTCTGGACCATAGATTGTTCTCATAGAATCATCACTATGGAAGTCAATTGCATTTGTTGAATGATAGTAATTAGTATAACTTGTATAGTCAGTTCCATCAAAAGTAAATTTAACAAAACTTCCACAATAAAGGACGGTAGCTTCAGCACCAGCAAACAAAGAATAGATATTATTATCTTTATCAATCATAGAATCTATAATTTCGAATTTTTGATATTCTGGATCTCCTTTATATTCTTCCGAAATCTTATCAGTAAGGAAGCCGTTTAACTCTTGTGTAAGCTGTTCATTTAGTACAAGTTCAAGTTCTTCTTCATCATTAGGTTTGATTTCAAAAATATTATAATAATTTCTTGTAGTCACCCAACCATAGCTACTTCGATAAAAATATAAAGTAAAGCCTAAATAGTTATCATTTGCAAAAAATGTAAAATCTTCAATTCTGTCAGATGGGTTATCATATTTTTCCAAATTTACTGTATACTTCTCAAAGTTACAATTTGCTTTTTCAATCTTTACAACTTCTGCAGTTACATAAGGCTTAAAAATGGTAGCAAAATAAATGTA
>JAKSTL010000186.1 GCA_024402595.1 Treponema sp.
CTGTTCTGTTGCTAACCGGAACAACAACAACCCGGACAACCGCAACAACAATCTGGGCTTCCGCGTTTGTTGCTCCGCCGAGCACACGTATTTTTTTTTACTGGCATGGATTTGTCAGGTTTTATAGGTGTACCAAAACTGTCGTGGATGACTCTGTCTATAATTGTTCAGAAGTTATTCGAATGAGAAGCTAGAAGTAGCATAGTGTTGTAAGGTCTGGCAAAACTTAAAAGGTGCTGGTAGGTTTTATGGATTTATTACCGAACGCTCCTTTCAAGTTTTTTTTTACATATCTACCATTATTGCCCTTATCCTTTCACTTCCTTTTTCTTCAGAAATTTTCCCCATCCGTACAAGGTAATCAATCTTTTTTATCTTTCTTTTTTTTAGTTTACGTTTTTCTACCAGAAGTACTGCAACTTCTTTTAAAACTCGTTTACCCAAAAAAGGAATACCTCGTTCTGTTAAACCAAACACAGGAGTTTTAAACTCAAGATTAAGAAATGTTTTTATGTATTCTTTCATCTCGTTATAAATAAACTTCAATTGTTTTTCTGAATCACTAAGAATGATAATATCATCCATATAGCGGCAGTAAAACTTGGGTTTTAAATTTTCAAGTACAAAATGGTCTAATCCTGAAAGATAGAAATTTGCAAAAAACTGACTTGTAAGATTCCCAATTGGAAGTCCCCGCCATTTTTCTGTTTCTTCATCTTTATTCAGACAGTAAGAATCAATAATCGCATATAGCAGATTTAAACATTTTTTATCACCTGTTAATTTTGTCAGTAGTTGTTTTAATAGTCTATGATTAATACTATCAAAATACTTTCTTACATCAAGCTTCAAAAAATATTTGTTTTCTTTTATATTTTTTTGCAAAGCTTTTATTGCCGCATGAGTTCCTTTTCCTTTACGACAAGCATAGGTGTGAAAAATCAGATTTCTTTCAAAAACTTCTTCCATTACATTAATTATTGCATGATGAATCACTCTGTCTCCAAAAGGCGCCGCTGTTATAATACGTTCTTTTGGTTCATAAATTGTAAATTGCTTATAATTTCCAAGTCCGTATTTTCCAGTAATCAACCTTTTTTGAATATCAGTAATATTAATGTCTTTGTTCTTTCTAAAATGCAAAAAACTTGCAGTAGTGTGTTTTCTTCTTCCTGCCTTGTAATAGGCAAGTTCAAGATTAGAGTATTCTGTTATTTCATTAAAAAGGGATTTCGTCGTCTTCATCTTTTTTACCATTTAATATGAATAGAACATCAGTTCCATATTGGTCAGATTTTTCTTTTCCAATTCCATTAATTTTTTGTAAATCAGATTTACTTTTGGTTTTGCTGGTTATAATTTCTGCCATCTGTTTATCTGTAAAAATAACATAAGGCGGAATATTTTTTTCTCCCGCAACTTTTTTACGCCAATCCCGAAGTTTAGAAAACACAGCAAATTCTTCTTCACTAAGAATCTGTTTATAATCCACCTTACCACTTTTACCGTTCTGTAAATATCTTGGATTATCATCTACTTCCAGATACTCCACAAGAATACTCCAACTTCCATCCTGCTGAAAAAATTCTTTTGCCACACTTATGATTTTGTGTTTTCTTAAAAAGGAATTTAAGTCATCCAGATTTTGAGAATTACCGCCTTTTGGAATAATAAAATTTGTATATTGCATAATACACCTCCGAAATTTTATATTTTTTTTCATAAAAATGATCCATTTTTGTATTTTAAAGCAAATATATCTATAGAAATAAAGTCTGAAAATATTCCCTTGTGAACATCAGAAATTTAAGCATAAAAATACGGGAAGGAAGGCAGTGACTGACAAAAACACTCGTAAGCCGGAAAGATAGACAATATGTAGTGCCAACAGGTTTGTAAAAAACGAGGATTTAGC
>JAKSTL010000187.1 GCA_024402595.1 Treponema sp.
CATATTCAGAAGATGAAATTCCCAAAAGCTTGCAGTATTTATCACGAGGATTTTTTACAAGGGAATCAATAAGGTCGCCGTAACCCTGAATAGTACTTCTTCTGTAACGCTGCAACAAATAACGGCTTTCATTGACAGAAAGTTCAAAGGCATCACTTAAAAATTTAATCTGTTCATAGGATTCAGCATTTTTCTTTACAGCCTTTGGAATACTGATTTTTGAACAGGAATCCATACAGCTTACAGGTGGCAAATCAGAAAAGAAAGTATAACCTAAGAGTTTTGCAAAGGTACCCTTCTGTTCACAAAAAAGACATCTGAAATAATTTCTGGATGGTTCTCCGGCTTCGGTAATTTCTACTTCCAGAACATCAGAAATATCGTAGTCTTCAAAATATTTATAATGCCTTCTGCTTCTTTTCATTCCAGTTTCTTCATCTTCAGTTTCAACATAAAGATTCAGAAGACCTTCATTTTCCAAATCCTGAATTTTAACTTCCAGAATTTCATAAAATCGATCAGTTACTTCCAAAAGCTTAACAAGAGAAAAAAACATTTTATAGGCATTTTCATTATTGAAAATCTGTTCATTGTGCATTCCATCTGTAATCTGATATAAATAATATGCCAGATTCATAAGTTCCTTTTTTCCAAGGGAAGACAAAGGTTCTCCTGTGTAATCTGGGGTTCTGTTAAAAGGTCTTCTTCTGTTCATATATAGTCTCCAATCCTTTAATTTTTTTGAGCCCTATATATATAGCTAAAGTTACCCTATTTTTTGCCAAAATTTTTTGCACTTTTTTTTGATTTTTTTTAAATTTTTGCAAAAAATACAAAACGAGTGTATAGTAGAGGTATGCTTACCCCATCGCAATATGAATTAGTGAAAAAACTTATCCTGGAAAAATTAAAAACTATAAAAAAAAGAGATTCCTTTAAACTCAGCCTTTTCTATAAAGCTATTTCTCAACAAGCTCTAAATAAGGCATACATTGATTTAAGTTATGAGGATTTTTTTGAAATGTTTAACAAAGAGGTAATTAACGGAGATATTCCTAGACGGAGCTATAAAATAACCGGGGAATACTATTTGAATGGGGGCAAAGACGGCCCCTTTGCAATTGTGAGTATATATAAAAAAGACTAATTTTTTAAATTAGGAATTCCACTGCGTATATATTTCAAATCTGCCTACCAGAATACCCTACTTATCTGCTATACCCATGCCTGAACTTTTGCTTTTGCACCGTCTACACTGCTTCCATTGATAGCAAGTCCATTTGTGACTGTTGCACCTTTTGCAGTTTTCTTGATATCTGATTCTGTAGAAACTAAACCTGAACCTTCGTGAGTACAGAATGGATGAATTGTTTTTCCGGTGAAGTCAAAACTCTCAAGGAAAGTATAAACTGCCATCGGCATGGTTCCCCAGTAAATTGGATAACCAAGATAGATTTCATCATACTGATCGAAGTTTTCTGGAACCTTTACAAGTTCAGGTCTTGCTTTGTTCTGCAAATCCTTTTTAGCTTCTGCAATACAGGTATTGTAATCTGCAGCATATGGAACCTTCTGTTCAATCTTGAAAATATCGGCACCGGTAATATCTACGATCATACGGGCAATCTTTTCTGTATTCCCTACTTCAACATATTTCATTGCACCGCCAAAATAATTTTCATCGGCTCTCGAATAAAATGCTACTAATTTTGCCATGATGGTCTCCTTACCACTACTTTAATTGTTCGAAATCTGCACACTTTTCTTTCATGTGAATCGTCTAAAATCATTCTGCATATCAACAACAATTAAAAGTTTCATATTTTTAACCTCTACCTCTTATTATAAGTAAACCTAAAAATTGCTTTCGCAATTTTCTTAACGGTTGTCACTCGTAAA
>JAKSTL010000188.1 GCA_024402595.1 Treponema sp.
TACAATTTAGTCTCATAAAGTTAGGTAAAAGTGCTTAGTTAAACGTTTAACTAAGCACTTCATTCACCTACTTTTGAATGGCTCCTCCCAGAGTCATTTGATTAATACGGAGAATTTTCTGGTAAGTATCAGGACGTTCTGTCTTGATTTTATCTTCATGGCTGCGAATTCCATCCCACATAAGTTTAGGAGTTTTATACTGACTGTAGGTACCTTCAAAGGTTTCCCCTTCAACAAGACTGAACAGATAATCCACCTCATCATCTGAATAAACAGGAACAAGTGCATACCCCTGAGCCACTCTAAGATACTGGTCACCGCAAAATTCAAACGAATCATTCCACCACACATTATATTCTTCAAATCCGTTTTTACCATACAGTTCTTTTTCAATTGCGGCGGCAGCCTTAAACGCACACAGGAAAGCTCCCTGAACTTCAACTTCCACCATTGCTGCAGCATCTCCAATGGAAATGACATTCCCTTTATACGGCTTTTTAGATGCATTATAAGCTTTTACAGAACACCCCTGTTTTTCTACAATCTCAATATTCTTAAGATTTGGACTTAAGGGACTTTCTTTTACAACCTTTTCAAAAGTTTCTGTAGGACGATTTTTTGCATCCCCGGTAATTGTCATTTCCATAATGTCATCACCATGAATGCTAGGCCCAATAATAACCGCTGCATTAGAATGATATGCACGTCCATAGAACAGATTCCAACTGTTTTTTTCTATGCCTTCTACCCCTTTAAGAAAATATTTCATTACAAGGGCTGTGGCCATATGCATTCGACCTTCATTTAATCCGAATTTTTCTGTAATTGTGGGATTCACCCCTTCCGCAATAATAAGCTTTTTACCATAAACAGAGATTTCTTCAGAAGTCCTAAGAATCTGAAGTTCAACTTCATCTCCATTATCTTTGCCACCAACAGCTTTGGCACCAAGCATAACTTGAACGCCAGCTTTTACACATTCCTCATACAAATCCTTCAGCAATTTTTGTTTATCAAACTTGTAAGCAAAAGGTTTATTATCAGGAAGTGCAAAATGCATAATGTGATTTTTTGGTGAGTGATAATATTTGTGACAGACTGGAATTAAATCACCGGAATAATCAACGCTGAAACCGGATTTTTGAAAAACAAATTTTCCGTTTTCAACTTTTAGAAAATCTCCTTCATAACCATCATCCAGAATAAGCTGCATGCTGGATCACCACCGACAATAAGAATATCAACGATAGATTTCTCCATAGAATTACCTCTGTAATGTGTGTTTTTAAATACTTTATTTTTTATAACTGCATTATAACACGCATATTTGAGAACGGTAGATTATATTCCAGTTTTGAGAAAAGTTAGGGGATTATGTATAGGGCAACAGGAAAATGCTGATATTATCGGCCGGTATCTCTTATTATGCCGGATACATATTCAGGATCTTCTGCACGGACCAGGGTACTGTCCGGAAGCTGATATTTTGTATAAAGAACACATGGATGACCGTCGCAAACCCAATTCATAAAAGTTCCAGTTTCTGGATTAACCAGTTCCCACTCTCCCGGTTTTGCCGAAAGTGAAACAAACTCTGGAGAAACAAACTGAATTTCCATTGTTGGATCAATTTTATTAAGAGCGGTCAGCTGATACATTTTCCAGCCGTCTTTTTTCTGAAATGGATTAACCTGGCGGTCTGTATGAATTTCCAGATCTTTAAGACGTGCTTCACGGGCTGCAGGATGCATTGAATCCAGATTATCCTTAAAAATCTTGTAATTTTTCTGTCCAAGTTCATAAAGCGAATCAAAATCTGAACCTGTAACTTCCTTACCAACTCCTGCGGCAAGTTCATATTTACTGTCACTGGCCCCAATTGTCGTTTTATCTG
>JAKSTL010000189.1 GCA_024402595.1 Treponema sp.
AATGGATTTAATTTGTGGTATAATTAGGTAAACGTAAATTTAATTTGCGGATACGGTGAAAAAACTATGGAAACAACAATAAACGTAACTGTAAATGGCGTAACAAAAACAGCAACTCTGGTTGATAATGTTGCAACAAAAGCTCTTCTTGAACTTCTTGCAAAAGGCAATGTAACTGTAAAAACTGATGACTACGGCGGATTTGAAAAAGTCGGAACTTTCGGAACAAGGCTCCCAATTGATAATTCGCAGATTGATACAGTTCCTGGCGACATCGTTCTTTATCAGGGAAACTCCATCAGCTTCTTCTATGATAACAACGGCTGGAGTTACACAATGCTTGGAAAACTTGATATTACCTATATAAAAGAAATCAAAACTTTCCTTGCAGCAGGGAAAGGCAAGACTGATATTATTTTGAGTCTGAAGTAGGAATAGAATATGAATTTCAACAACTTTCTAAAATCAATTTTCGATTATGACCCAGACGGCCCAAACATTCATCACTTTATGGCAGTTCATGAATATAGTGTTCTGATTGCCCAAATGGAAAATGTTGATGAACATACTCTCCTGATTACTGAACTTGCGGCATATCTTCATGATATCGGCGTAAAGATCAGCAAGGAAAAATATGGAAATAGTCAGCCTCAACACCAAGAAGCGGAAGGTCCTGCCATTGCAAAAAATCTGCTGAAACCGCTGGGATTACCCGCAGAAGATGTTGAAAGAATCTGCTTTATAATCGGACACCATCACACATACAAATCCATTGATGGAATTGATTTCCAGATTCTCGTTGAAGCGGATTACATCGTAAATCTGATGGAAGGTTACTGCAAACGTGATTCTATTCCAGAAATGAAGAAGAATATTTTTAAAACGAAGACGGGAAAATATCTGTTGGAACAGATGTTTGAAAAGTCAAAAAGGTGAGTATGACAATTCTTCAAAAATCTTTGGGTGTCAGAATTTTTATTGCGGTATGTTCATTTATAGTGGCAATTTTTTGTGTAGGCTGCGGTTATCTTTTTATAATTGAACATATAGGATTTTTTCCTCTCGTTTTATTTTTTTCTATTGGTCTTGGTTCTGCTTTTCTTGTAGCTGGAATTAATGTTTTGATGGCAAGAATTGAATATGATGACGAAAAACTGATTACAAGAAGTTTTAAAAAGCAGAAAGTTATTTACTTTAAGGATATAAATTTCTTTGGAAAAAAAATTGGAACTTCAACCAGTAAATCCCGAACCTATTATTGGATTATAAAAACAGCAGAAGGGACTTCTCAAATCGATATTCCAGTAAATTTTCAAACCAAGAAATTTGAAGATTTTGTTGCAACTATGCAGAAGGCAAATCCTAATATTTGCATAAAAAAATAACTAGTAAATCATTATGAGTAAATATCTAAAGCTTTGGGAATACATAAAAGAGCAGAGTAGTGATACTCTGAAACTCACATACGATGAAATCGAAAACATTGCAGGCGTTCCTCTGGACCATTCGTTTCTGACATATAAGAAAGAACTCCTGGAATACGGCTGGCAGGTAAAGAAGATTCACATGAAAGAGAAGTGTGTGGAGTTTATAAAAAATTAAAAATCTTTCTTGACTCTCCCCTTAGAGGATACCGTAGACTTCATATTGTAAGGAGACGAACAAAATGCTGAAGATTGGTGAGTTTTCAAAGCTGAGTCAGATGACTGTAAAGGCTCTTAGATTCTATGAAAAAGAAGGCCTTCTCATTCCTGCTTCTGTTGACGAATGGACAGGATATAGAGTGTAAAGCTAAAAAATTGCTGCATCGCAATTTTTTTTAACGCTTAGCTATAGAACACCGCCCGCTCTGACCGGCGGGCTTACACATTTTACACAACTGA
>JAKSTL010000019.1 GCA_024402595.1 Treponema sp.
CTATTACATCTCTTGTTGAAGAATATGCTGTAAGGTTTCCTTCCAGAACTGTTGAGAGTCTACGCAATGGCCATGCTCCTTCTTCCCTTACAGTGTTTACTTCACCGTTTATCAGTACATTCACAAAATGCTGTATAAATGGAATTACAAGTTTATCGTTTCTTTCTACAAGATGGTCACTCATGTACAGCTTATCTTCAAGTATTTCTTCAATATTCAGCGGTATTTTGTTTCCTTTCCGTTCTATGTAAGCATTTTCCAAATCTGAATAACTATTGAAGATACCTCTCACTCTTCTTACCAAAGTGGCATAATTTTCTCCATCATAGAACTTTACGGTCCTGTGACGAATCATATCCTTTGTTGACATATCATCATCCGATATATCTTCCGCCGCTCCAGCTTCTGACATATTGATGATACCTTCTACTACAATGTATGGCAGCAATGATGCTTTACTCTCAATTACTATAGAGTCTCTATTCAAAAGTTCAAAATTGTTGTCTATATCCTTTTGGGTAAGATAGATCTTTTCTCCACCCATTTCCATATTATCACGGCTTCTAACCAATTCAATTCTGCTTGTATCTGCCAGTTCTGCAAGTCCATGTCCGTAATATTCAACCAAATCTTTAAGACCTTCACCAGACTTGATTTCATAAGTTCCAGGGCGCTCTACAGAACCTCCAATTGTTACTTTCCGTTCCATTCTAAGAACTGTAACTGTTTCTCCAGCTCTGATGTATGGATTCTGTTCCAAATCTCCGTCACGACTTGCTTTGAATAAATCGTAATGAGTTTCTTTTCCATCTACCGAAGTTACTATTACATCTCTTGTTGAAGAATATGCTGTAAGGTTTCCTTCCAGAACTGTTGAAAGTCTTCGTAATGGCCATGCTCCTTCTTCCCTTACAGTGTTTACTTCACCGTTTATCATTACATTTACAAAATGCTGCATGAATGGTACCACAAGCTTGTCATCCCGCTGCACCAGATACTCGCTCATGAATGTTTCATCTTCGATTATTTCTTCAAGATTAAGTGGTATTTTCTTTCCGTCTCGTTCTATGTATGCGTTCAATAAATCTGAATAGCTGTTGAACAGTCCTTTATAGCGTCGTACAAAAGTTCCATAATTTTCTCCGTCATAGAACTTTACTGTTCTTCGGCGCATTATATCTTTAGCGGCCATTGAATCATCCGCTATTTGGTTTGCAGTAGCTGTGTCACTTAAGTTTATAATTCCTTCGATTACAATATATGGCAACAATGATGCTTTACTGTGAATTGTAATTACATCTCCATTTAGCAAAGCAAAGTCATCATCAATATTAGATTGTGAAAGATAGCGCTTTTCACCACCTTCATCCATATTTTCACGGTTTCTAACCAATTCAATTCTGCTTGTATCAGCAAGTTCTGTAAGTCCGTTTCCATAATAAGAAACAAGAGTTTTTAGGTTTTCACCCTTCATAAGTTCATATTTTCCAGGACGCTCAACAGCACCAGTTATAGAAACAACTCTAGCAATTCTATTGATTGTAATTACATCTCCCGGACGCACAAAAGGATTCTGACTTAAATCACCAAAACGACGAGCCTTGAACAAATCATAGGTTCTTTTTTTACCATTCTGAGAAGTAACTGTAACATCTCTAATTGAAGAATAAGAAGTGGTGGTGCCAGCTACCATATCAGACAGTCGAGTTAATGCCCAGGCCTGTTTTTCTACAACAGAAGAAACTTCACCTTTTATTACAACCTTAAAACTTGCAGGATTTAACAAAACAAATTGAACACCAGACATTGGATAGTTCTTTTGAACAATTTCTTCTACCTGTTGCTTCAAAGTAAGATAAGATTTACCACTGGCATCTAAAATTGCAAGATTTGAAACACGAATCTTGTAAGTTGGATCTACAGGAATTGTATAAGAAACAGGTATTCCATTGGCAGAATAAGTTAAAGAATAAATATCACCTGCTGTTACCATATAATCCGCATTAGACATTGCAACCTGAACTGTATTAGAAAAATCGTTGGAAGCAATAGAATTGATTGCAGAATAATCTTCCAATGCATCTTCCGCAGAAACACTAAAACTAATGGCTGCAAACATAACTGCGGCAATAAAAAATGAAGGTTTAAACACTCTGCGTTTTATAAAAATAGAAGAACCTGTTTTTTTCATATTTATTTCCTTTATTTTTTTTTATTTTTCTTTTTTGAACTTAGACACAGCGTCTGGATCGTTTTTAATATTTTTTAATGCATTCAACAAAAAGGCCAGAAAAACTGAAAGAAAACCAGCTGCAAAAGTGATAATAATACAAAGTTTTCCACGACTTGGTCCCGATTTCTGATCAGGAATCTCTGCATATTCAAGAATCTGGAAAACAGGTTTTTCGCTAGCCATTGTTACTTTCAACATTTCGTATTGAGATTTTAACTGTTTATAGATTTCTTCCTGAACAGCCAGCTCCATTTTTACCATTGATGTATCCATCATAATAGAAGGAGCACCTTTTGCGGAATAAACATTTGATACAGAATATTCAATATCACGAATCTGTTTTTGCAAATCTAGGATTCCTGAATAAGTGTTGTTAATATTATCTTCGAGATTTTGTTTTTGAAGTTTGTTTTTATCTACACCCAATTCATTAAAGCGCTGTTCCAGCAAATCAACGGTAAAATTAACTACATCTCGGGCAAGAACTGGGTCTTTATCTTCAAAACTGATGGTAAAAACACCAGTATCTTCATCAAAATTAGATTTTAATTTTTCTTTAAGGGCTTTACGGCTTTCGGCTTTTGGAGATTTTTCAATTTCCCATTCTTCTATAAAATTAAAACGGTCAATAATATTGTCTTGAATTGTATTAGAATTAACCAGATATCCGGCCAAAGCACTGTTTGTAGCACCACCACCAACATTTACACCTGCCATACTTGCAAGGCCGCCCAAACTTCCAAGCATAGAACTTGCACCAGAAGATGAATCCTCTGTAATAAGCATTTGGGCTTTTGGTGTATATTTATTTGGCATAAAAGATTTTTCAGGGGGAAGCAATAAAGAAAGAATTGAAATAACAAGGGATAAAACTGCCCCTAAACCAGTCATAATAATAATCAACCATTTTCGCTGCCAAAGAACGGCGAATAAATCAATTAAACTGATTTCCTCATCTTTTGAGTTTTGTGTAACAACTGAGTTTTCTGTATTTAATGCGTTATTTTCCATAAAATACAGAATATCAGTTTTGGGGAAGTTTTACAATTCACAATTATAATTTGTATTTTAATTATTTACGGAAAACAATTTCGCCAGTCTGGTCATTCATACTTTCTACAATTGCTAAAGATTCCAATTGAACACCAGTATCTCTAAGCTGTTTGCCGCCATTCTGGAATCCTTTTTCTATACAAATGCCAATACCTTCCAAAGTTGCGCCGGCTTTTTTAATTATTTCCATTAAACCAAAGGCTGCCTGACCGTGAGCCAAAAAGTCGTCAATAATAAGAATATGGTCTTCTGGCTGAATATATTTTTTAGATACAAAAACATGATTTGTGCATTTGTGGGTAAAGCTTTCTACATCAGCGGAATATTTATCATCATCTTGAACAACGGTTTGTGTTTTTTTGGCAAATACAACTGGAACATGAAAATAACGAGCGGTTATACAAGCAATTCCAATTCCAGAAGATTCTATTGTAAGGATTTTTGTTATGTTCTTACCATAAAAACGCTTTTTAAACTCAGCGCCCATCATATCCATCAATTCAACATCAATCTGATGATTCAAAAAACTATCTACCTTTAATACATTTCCAGGTTTTACAATTCCATCTTTTATAATTCTTTCTTCCAAAAAGTTCATATTTTTCTCCAAAACTTATTATCTTTCTTCTCTAAAGTAAGCAATTCCCAACATTTCTGGCCCCTGATTTTCTCGTTTACGCTGCATGCTGGTAATAATTAAAACAACAATAGTCACTAAATACTGACTCATCTTGAACAATTCCTGAACACCTCTGCTTAATCCTGGAATATACATATACAAAATGTACAAGGCACCAAACAGGAATGAACCTAAAATTGCTTTTCGGCAATCCCACAAACTAAAAATAACCAATGCAACAGCAAGCCATCCACGGTCTCCAAAACCATTGTTTGTCCAAGTTCCACCTAAATATTCCATAACAAAATACAAACCGCCAAGCCCCGCAATAGCACCACCAGCTACAGTTGCAATATATTTGTATTTATTCAAATTGATTCCCGCCACGTCTGCTGCTCCAGGATTTTCACCAACTGAACGAAGATTTAAGCCACTGCGGGTTTTTAGAATATAAAAGGAAATTAAAAAGGCAAGGAGTATGGCAACATAAGTTAAAAATCCATAAGAAAACAGCAATTCTCCCACAACAGGAATCTTGCTGAGCCCTGGAATTGTAGCCTGATATGCCTTTGCGGTAGTTGCAACACTTACCTGACCAACTCCACCAGCCAGTTTTGAAATTGAACCTCCAAAAAAGTTACCAAAACCAATACCAAAAGTTGTAAGAGCCAAACCAACTACATTTTGATTAGCACGCAATGTTATTGTAAGAAAACTGTAAATTAAAGCTCCCAAGCTAGAACAAAGAAGTGCAAAAAGCAATGAAATAATCATTCCCACAAAGGAATTAGGATTTGCAACGGCATTTTCGTAAAAAAAAGCACCAAGCAAACCGGCAATACCGCCCATATACATAAGCCCCGGAATACCAAGGTTCAAGTTTCCCGACTTTTCAGTAACAATTTCACCAATGGAACCATAAAGAATGCCAATTCCCTGCACTATTGATTTTTGTATAAATGTTAGAATTATCATAAAAACTCCATTTCTACTTGTAATGCGTAATCAGTTTTTTACGACTACACAGATTTTCTACTTTTCAATACTTTTTTCAGCACCTTTTGTCTTTTCAATAGATACCTTGTAGCGACTAAAGAAGCTGCTTCCTATTAAGAAGAATATTATTATTCCTATAATGATGTCGGAAACATTTTCATTTAAACCAAACTGACTAGCAATTTGAATTGCTCCATTTTCCATAAAGCACAGGAAGAAAGAAATTAGCACCATGGCTCCAGAATTAAAGTTACTCATCCAGGCAACAATAATGGCTGTGAATCCTCTACCACCAGCAAGACTTGTACTAACTGTGTGACTTGCACCGCTTACAACCAGACATCCTGCCAAACCACAAATGGCACCAGACAAGGCCATTGTTCTTATAATTACCTTCTGAACATTTATTCCTGCATAACGAGCTGTATCCCAACTTTCGCCAACGACGCTTAATTCATAACCGTGTTTTGTATAACGAAGATAAAAGGCAATAAAAACTGTTACCAGAATTACAATTAAAAGATTCAATCCGTAACGCTGACCAAAAAGATTTGGAAACCAACCTGCATTGGTCATAGGATTGATAATTCCTACAGAGTTTGAACCCTTTGGATTTTCCCAGAAAACCACACTAAAAGAAATCATCTGGATGGCAATATAGTTCATCATTAAGGTAAAGAGGGTTTCGTTGGTGTTAAATTTTGATTTAAAAAATGCAGGAATAATTCCCCAAAGCACACCAGCGAGACAACTGCACACCATAATCATTGGTAGCAAAAGCCAGTTTGGAATATTACTTCCATAAATCATTAACGCGGCAGAAGCAAGACCACCCATAAGCATTTGACCTTCTGCACCAATATTCCAGAAACGCATTTTAAAAGCTGGAACTAAACCTACAGCAACCAGCAGAAGAACTAAAGTATCACGAATTGTAACCCAAACACGACGCTTTGTTCCAAGTGCACCATTAAAAATGCCACCATAAACTTCAAAAGGATTTAAATCTGTAACAGAAATTATAACTAACGCACAAACCAGCAATGCTAAAAATATGGCAGCAAGTTTTATAAGTAAGGTCTGCCATAAAGGAGGATTATCTTTTTTGCTTAAACGAATACTAAACATTTTCTACCTCTTCAGTCTGTGTATTTACATCGGCGGTCATAAGATAACCGATTTGTTCTTTTGTTGCAGTTCGGGCATCTACTATACCAGAAACCCGTCCGTTATTTAGAACCAAAATGCGATCACTTAAATCCATAAGAACATCAAGATCTTCTATTACGCTGATTACGGCAGCACCCCGTTCTTTTTGCTCATTTAATTTATTATAAATTGCATAGGACGAATTAATATCCAAACCGCGAACTGGGTAAGCAACCATTAAAACATCTGGATTAGAACTAATTTCGCGACCAACCAAAACCTTTTGAACATTACCACCAGAAAGGCGGCGAACTGGATATTCTATTCCTGGCGTTACAACTTCTAGTTTTTCTTTAATGTTACCCGCAACTTTTTTTGGTTCCTTTCGTTTTACCAATGGAGCACGGCCTTTTTTATATGTTCGAAGCATAACATTGTCTGTCATTCCCATAAGTCCAACCAAACCCATACCAAGGCGATCTTCTGGAACAAAGGCAATTTTTGCACCGGATTTTTTAATTTCGTGTGTGGATTTATTTGTTAAATCAATTTCTTCGTTATTTTCTTTTATAAAGGTAACTTTTCCGGAGGAATATTTAAAAATGCCGTCAAGACATTCAAAAAGTTCCCTAACACCACAACCCGCAATTCCTGCTATACCAAGGAACTCTCCGCTACGGGCTGTAAAACTTACATTATCCAAGGCTTTTAATCCTTCTTTGTTCAGACAGGTTAAACCTTGTACTTTTAAAACATCACGGCTATTTACTGGTTCAGAACGGTGAATATCCAGACTGATTTTTTCACCAACCATCATTTCTGTAAGACTTTGAATTGTAGCATCTTTTGTTGCCACGGTGTCTATGTATTCGCCTTTTCTTAAAACGGAAACTCTATCACTAATTTCCATAACTTCATTAAGTTTGTGGGTAATTATAACAACAGATTTTCCATTTTCCCGCATATTTCTTAAAACCTGAAAAAGGCTTTTTGTTTCTTGAGGTGTGAGAACTGCGGTTGGTTCATCAAGAATGAGAATATCTACACCTTTGTACAATACTTTTATAATTTCTACGGTCTGCTTTTGTGAAACAGACATATCATATATTTTTTGATCAAGATTAAGATTAAAACCATAGGTGTCACAAATCTTTTGAATATCGGCTTTAACTTTTTTCATATCAAGGACTCTGTCAACTTTTTGTCCAAGAATAATATTTTCGGCCGCTGTAAAAACATTAACAAGCTTGTAATGCTGATGTACCATTCCTATTTTGTATTTATAGGCGTCTTTTGGTGAATGAATTGCTACTTCTTCCCCATTGATAATTATCTGACCTTCATCTGGGCGATAGATTCCAGCAATCATATTCATTAAAGTGGTTTTTCCGCTACCATTTTCTCCAAGAATAGACAGGATTTCATGTCTGTATAGAGAAAGATTTACACTATGATTAGCTACAACCGATCCAAATCTTTTTGTTATGTTTCGCAATTCGACAGCACAATCTGACATATAAGCTCCCATAATAATTCATGACATCATATTTCTAAGTGTGAATTAAAAAAACAAAGCCGAAAATCTGCAAAAAATTAGCAAACCTTCGGCTTTTAATTATATCAAATTACTAATGCTCATTCTAGATTTTTTAAATGATGCATTAGAAAACTAGATTTTGCTGACTATCTTTCAACGATTCCGTCAATTCTTAAATCGAAAGCTGGAGCAGCAAAACCGTTCTGTTCGTTGAAGGCACCATTTGAAACATAAGCTGCATATTTAGCCCAGTCGCCACCTTCGGCAATTAAAGTTTCGATTGATTTTCCACCAACTGTAAATGTTGTTGTATCGAATACTTTTACAGAACCATTTTTGATTCCTTCAATTGCAGCGTCTGTTTTTGCAACTGCATCAGCGGTAGCAACTTTTGCATTGATTGGTGTGATGTAAACTGCATTGTCAGAGTATCCTTTTGACCAATCTACATCGAAAGATTCTCCAGCCATAACAGCTTTAGCAGACATTGTGTAGAATGCACCCCAGTTTAATGCGGCAGATGCAAGAGCGGCATTTGGAGCAACTGCAATCATATCAACATTGTAACCAACACATGGAACACCACGAGCTTCACAAGCTGTTGGAGCACCAGTTGTATCTGCATGCTGAGAAATTAAAACACATTTGTTTGCGATTAAAGCTTCTGCTGTTTCTTTTTCCAATGTCATATCTGCCCAAGAGTTTGTATAGCGAACTTCCATTGTAGCAGATGGACAAATTGAGCGAGCGCCCAAGAAGAATGATGTATATCCAGAAACAACTTCTGCATAAGGATAAGCACCAACATAACCGATTTTTGCTTCTGCGGCAGAGATTTTGCCAGAAGCAATCATTTCGTTTAATTTAAGACCAGCAACAATACCAGAAACATAGCGTGACTGATAAACTGATGGCATAAAGTTGTGCATATTTTTAAGACCACTCATAGCTGCCTGATATCCTGTTGCATGAGCAAAAACAATGTTTGGATATTCTTTTGCAACCTGAATAAGATATGATTCATGACCGAATGAAGTTCCGATAATGTATTTACAACCCTGTTCTGCCAAGTCAATTGCTGCATCATAAGCTTTTTCATCTTCAGGAATACATTTCTTTTCGATTACCTGTGCATCGGTAAGACCAAGAGCCTGCTTCATTTCTGCAACACCTTTCATGTGTGCTTCTGTGTAGCCTTCATTTTCATCACCAATGTAAATTACACCAACTTTAAAAGAAGGAGTCTTTGCCTTCTTCTGTTTCTTTGCTGCGAAAACTGATGTGTTAAGTGCGAGCAAAGCCATCAATGCGACCAATGTCTTTTTCATGTTGTTTCTCCTAAAACATAAAAATAGTTTAAACGCAAAAAGGCGCCGTGAATTAAAAATTTTTATAATCCCACAACGCCCTTGTATTTATTCTCATAGAGAATTTATATCGAATTGGGGGACGAATGTCAATTGCGATGTAAATTCTATGAAAAATTCTAAGATTTTGGGCGTTGCGGGCCGCGGTGTTTTTACAGAAATTATGAGTATAAAATTTTTTATAAGAATTTTGTGCCCGCAGAAGGGGTAGCGGAAAAGGCCGAGCGAAGCGAGGACTTTGCAGCGAGGGGAAGGCCAGCAAAAAAAGGGGCTGTTCTACAAGCAAGTTTAGCGGTAATTGAGGAGATTCCTGAGTCTTGCGAAGGACGCAATGGTCGCTCTGTTTAAAGTTTTGGACAGCCCCTTTTTTTGTTTCCCCTCTTTATAAAATTTTTCTACATTTTTCTATAATTTTCATAATATTTCTAAACAATTCACCGTTTTTCTATTGTAAATTATGAGCAAAAGACTATAATTGTGGGCAAATTTTTTTGTTTAGAGGCATTCTAATGAATTTACCAAATACAGAAATTATTCTTCAAATTTTACTTTCTGTTGGTCTTATTGTTATTGTCGCCAAATATTTTGGTATTTTGGCAAGAAAAATTGGTATTCCGGAAGTTGCGGGTATGATTGTGGCCGGACTTTTGCTGCGTTTTATTCCTTGGTTTCATAATTATGGCGGCACTGATTCCAATGTTATTTACAATGAAGCTAATCAATTTATTTCGTATATGTCGGAAATTGGCGTTATTCTTATTATGTTCTCTGCCGGGTTGAGCACTAATTTGAAATCTCTTATAGAATCTGGCATTAAATCTACAATCATTGCGGCCTTTGGTGTTATTACTCCTTTGATTATGGGAACCATTATGGCGATGTGCTTTTTTGGATTTACGGGCTTTGGAACGATTGAGTTTTTTAAAAGCGTTTTTATTGGAACTATCTTAACCGCTACTTCCGTGAGCATTACCGTTGCGGTCCTAAAAGAGTTTGGAAAAATTAAAACTGATGTGGGGCAGACGATTATCAGTTCGGCCATTATTGATGATGTTTTTGGAATTATTGTTTTAACTATTGTGCTTGGTGTTAGTTCGGGAAACGGCGGATATTTTTCTATTATCCTTAAGACTGTACTTTTCTTTGTGTGTGCTTTGGTTGTTGGTTTTATTATTTACAAGCTGTTTAAATGGTACGACAAAAGACATCCCCGCTCTCACCGAATACCAATTTATGCTTTGGGTGTGGCATTGATTTTTGCTTATTGTGCAGAAAAGTTTTTTGGCATCGCTGATATTACGGGCGCTTACATTGCGGGCATTGTTTTATGCAATCTTCACGATGCTTCCTACATGGAATCTAAAATAGACATTAACTCTTACATGTTCTTTAGTCCTGTTTTTTTTGCGGGAATTGGATTAAAAACCGATTTGTCTGGTATGAACATGGATTTGCTTTGGTTTGCCATTGCGTTTGTAATTATTGGCTGCGTTTCAAAAATTATTGGTTGTGGCGGCATTTCTAAATGTCTTGGATATAACTGGCGAGAAAGTTACCAGATTGGGCTTGGAATGATGGTTCGCGGGGAAGTGGCACTGATTGTGGCTACAAAAGGACTTTCCTGCGGATTGATTGATTCTCAATATTTTACTGCGGTGATTCTTTTAATTATTGTTTCTTCTATGCTTGTTCCAATTTTGCTGAAACGAGCTTTTATTCCAAAATCTGAACATAATTCTGAAGAAAAATCTATACAAAGCTCTGAGCAAACTTCTAAACAAAAAAGCGAATAAAGGCAACAGTTATAAATCTAATCTTGGGAAAATACATTTATCCTTTTGATGATTTTTTCCAAGATTATTTTTTTTATTTTTTGATTTTCTTTTTTAATCCATTTTCAACTTTATTCTTTTCCCCATTTTTTTAAAGTAATTCCTTGATTTATTTTTCCATTCCTATTTCCCCGCTTTTCGGTTATAATTGTAAGACACGGTTTATAGTTTATTTTTGAATTGTTGGAATAAACCACAAACTAGCGAAAAACTCTTAGGAAATCAGGAGAAAAACATGTTTACAAAAGCAGATGCAGAAGCAATTCTTACTAAAAATGCACAGGAACACATTTTAAAAGATTTCGACTCTCTTTCAGACTCAAAAAAAGCGGAATTTTTAAAACAAATTGAAAATATAAATTGGGCAGACATCAAAATGATTGGAACGGACACACAGATTCCACGAGGAACTTTTGCCGAACCTCCAGCAGTTTCCATAGCCCAAATTGCGGAAAACAAAGAAAAATATCAGGAAGCGGGTATAAAGGCCATTCAAAAAGGAGAAGTTGCCGCAGTTTTATTGGCTGGTGGAATGGGAACCCGACTTGGTTTTGATTTACCAAAGGGTTGTTTTAATGTGGGCACAAGTCGTGAACTTTACATCTTTGAGTGCCTTGTAAACAACCTGCTGGATGTTGTAAAACTCGCCGGAACATACATTCCCTTCTATATAATGACTAGCGAAAAGAACGATAATGCCACCCGAAGTTTTTTTGAAGAACACAACTATTTTGGATATGACAAAAATTACATCAAGTTTTTTGTTCAGGATATGGCTTGTGCTGTTGATTATAAAGGAAAACTTCTCCTGGAAGAAAAAGGCCGTCTTGCTACATCTCCAAACGGCAATGGCGGATGGTTCACTTCTATGGTCAAAGCAGGATTAGACAAAGACCTTCACCAGCGAAATGTTAAATGGATAAATATTTTTGCCGTAGACAATGTACTTCAGCGAATTGCCGACCCTGTTTTTGTGGGCGCTACAATTCTTGGAAATTACCAGAGTGCTTCTAAAGTTGTTCGCAAAGTTGAACCTCACGAAAAAATGGGCCTTCTTTGTCTTGAAGATGGTAAACCTTCCATTGTTGAATATTACGAAATGTCAAAAGAAATGGCAGAAGCTCGTGCAGAGGACGGAAGTCTTCAATATAAGTATGGCGTAACGCTCAATTATCTTTTTGCTTTAGATAAGCTTGAAGAAATTGTAAATAATCAGCTTTCGGTTCATGTGGTAGAAAAAAAGATTCCTTACATCAACGAAAATGGTGAACTTATTAGCCCAACAGAGCCAAATGGTTATAAGTTTGAACTTTTGGTTCTTGATATGATTCACATGATGGATGACAATCTTGCCTTTGAAGTTGAGCGAGAAAAAGAGTTTGCACCTATCAAAAATCTTCATGGTACAGACAGTGTTGATTCAGCCCGAGAATTGCTGGTAAAAAATGGTATTACATTGTAATTATTATAAAATCTATATGCGAGGTGATGTATGAAAAAATCAATTATTTGGACAGCCTGTTTAATTTTTATGGCAGCGCTCACAATCTCTTGTAATCATAACAGTTCTAACGACAATGGAAGCAATAACTCCAACAACAATCTTCCTAACGACAATACTGATCCCTTTGATTACGAAAGTCAAAAAACAAAATATGGTGAACTTACAATTACAGGCGGTTCATATAAAAATGAAGATGGCATTATTACTCTTGGTGCTCCAGATGAAGAAAACCTTGAAATGGAGTTTGTAATTTCTGGTTATTTCAATGGTCAAATCATCAATACTACAAAAAATGCAAAACTTACCCTTAACAATGCGTTCATAGAAAATACTTCTGGTAATCCAGCAATCCTTGGCCAGCAAAAAACACTGATTTCTTTAGCAAAAGATACAACCAATTATCTTATTACAAAAGGCGGAGAATCTTCTAAAAATGGCGTAATAACTTGCTACGATTCTGTTGCTGATAAATCTAAAAATATGGAACTTGGTGGCAGCGGAACAGCTTATATTTTTGCAGAAACAGGTCACGGCATTAAAGCTGATGATGCTGAGTTCAAAGGTAGCGGAACTTACAATATTATTGGTAATTCTGACAGTTCTGCCGTAAATTGCAACACTTTTACAATCAAGGCTGATAAATCTGTTGTTTTAAACTTAAAAGATGCAAAAAACGGTATTAAAGCTGATAAAAACATTACCATTGCATCGGGCACGGTAAACATTTCAAATGCAACAACCGGTTTAAAAACTGATACCCTTAAAGATGATGGACAAGATATCCATTTCATAACTGTAACTGGAGCTACAATCACTTATGACAATGTAGAAACTCCATACAAAACAGAAAAAGATAAATACACGGAATAACTATCTTTTATAAAATCTATTGTCAATTTACTACTTTACAGTTATATTAATGATATGTTAATAAATGTTACTTTAGTGATAGTTTCATTTCTTCTCTCCCTGCTTTCAATGCCTATAATCATTAAGTTTTGTCAGAGAAAGAAATTGTATGATTATCACGATGAAAGGAAAATCCATTCGGGAGACATTCCTCGTCTTGGTGGCTTTGGTGTTTTCTTTGCTTCTATTATTTGTATCGTCATCTTTTTGTTATTGAATCCAAATGTAAGTACAAAAAAGAACTTTCCTATTATTCTTTCTGCGGTGATTGTTTTTGTTTTTGCATTTCTTGATGATATTTTTACTTTCCCTGCAATTGTAAAGCTCATTGTTCAATTGTGCGCTACAGGTATAGTTTCTTTTAGTGGCTATCGCTTTACACAGATTTTTGGATGGCAGCTTCCAACTATTCTAAGTTTTATTCTTACTTTTGGCTGGATTCTTGGTCTTATCAATGCCTACAATTTGATTGATGGTTTGGATGGACTTTGTGGCTCCCTTTCCATTACAGCAATTACAACCTTGGGTATTCTTTTTACACTTTCGGGAAGAGAAGAATCATTCATCTGTTATATTCTTGCCGCTGCAATTTTAGGATTTCTGTGCTTTAACTGGCCTCCTGCAAAAATCTTTATGGGTGATTGTGGAAGTCAGTTCCTTGGATTTATGATTGCAATTATTCCACTTTACAATTCAACTCCAGAAATTGAATACAACAAGTTTATCATAATGATTGTACTTACTTCATTCCCAATTTTTGACACAATTGCAGCAATTTGGCGTCGAAAAAGAGAACATCGTTCTATTATGTCTCCAGATAAGGCTCATTTGCATCACAAACTTTTGAATATGGGTTACAGTGGAAGAAGTGCATTGTTCTATGTTTTATCTTTGCAATTAATTATCTGTGCCTTTGTTATTGCCTCATACTTTATTCATTCTTTTATGGCATCCGTAGTATTAGCTTTATGCCTGGTTTTGATTACTTGGGTTTTCACAATCCTCCACTATTCAAACCGCAGAATCAATATGCAAAAGGATTCAGAAGAAGCATAATTTTCAAAAACACATTTTTTATTGCATAACAACAAACATTTAGGTAGAAATGATTACAAATCCTCTCTATCAAAATGTTTGTTTGTTTTATCCCGCCATTTTGCAATAACATAAAAATATTACAAAAAAATATCTTTTTTATTAAAAGCCGTGTTATAATGTCTAAATGATTTTTACAAAGAAAACTAGAGTCTGTTTATTAACTGGATTAGTTCTTCTTCTTTCTGCTCTTTTCTCCAGTTGCCAGAATGAATCGCGAATATATTTAAAAGATGGACTGGAATGGGCAATATGCACTCCTTTTGCCGATTATGACAGTTCAAAACAAACATCTTTTCAACCATTTACCGACTTTTCTCGTTACAATATTTCAAAACTTCCAGGCGTTGGAAAAGACGGATGTTTTGTTTTTCTTAGATACAAGTTCCGTGTTCCAGAACCATTAAAAAATCAAGATTTGCAGCTGGTCATTCCTTATTTGCATTTTTCTTACATGGTATTTTTTAATTCAAACACACGAGGAATGGTTGGAATGTTTCCTCCACGAGAGTCCAGTTCCATGTACGGGGCTCATTCATTTAACCTTCCACGAGAACAGCTGAATCAAGATGGAGAAAATGAAATACTTTTAAAAGTTTGGTGTCATGGCAGAGCTCGTATTTCTCCAAATGCCTTTATTGGACGCATGAGAGATACCAGCAAATACACTCAGATTTACACACTTTTTCATTCTCTCATTTATTTTGCTTTCCAAGGCGGAATGTCCTGTGCCTGTCTGATTTATTTTTTCCTTTACTTCCTTGGATTAAAAGAAAAAAAATATTTGGCTTTTAGTTTTTTGAATATTGCAACCTTAGTTTTTATGCCATACTTCTATAATGACATAATACCTATTTCTGCATTTAGTTATTTAGCCATGTTAAAGTTGCAGCTTTGTATTCCGTCATATTTCGTTTTTTTCATGGTACTATTATTTATTACCTCTTATTTGGAACTTCATATTCCAAAAACAATAAAAGTTGTTAGTTATCTAATTTTATCAGTACAAGTTTTGCTTACAGCCTTTAGTCCGTCATTTAATTTTCTTATGCGGATTTGTCCTTATATGCTCATTCTTGGGTTTACACAAGTTGCTATTGGTATTTTCTACTTGATAAAAGCCTTTAGCATGGAATACCACAAAGAAAAATCAAAGCAACTTTTATACGGCTTCTCACCTATGCTGTTATCCATTGTACTTGATTTATCTTTACGAGCAGCAATGCCACAAACTGTATTCCCTTTCTATTCCCTTATTGGCTGGCAGGGCACAATTATTGCTTTCTTATTCCTGTTAACCTCGGAATATTATAGTCTTCATAAAACTGTTCAACTTTTGAACACAGATCTTGAAAATCAAGTTCAATTAAAAACAGAAAAACTTACCGCCGCAAATACAGAATTAGAACAAGCTATGAAACGAGCAAAGGCAGATTTGGAAATGGCCTCCATTGTTCAACAAAAGTTTTTCCCTTATCCAAACAGAAACTTCCGTGGTTGGGATATTGCAATCTGTTACCAGCCTTTATCTGAAGTTTCCGGCGATTTGTACGATTACTACACAGACAAACAAAAATTAAATGGTGTTTCTATGTTTGATGTTTCTGGTCACGGAATTGCTTCTAGTTTAATTACTTTGTTGGCCAAAAACTCAATTTCACAGCTGTTTAACTCTGGATTAAAAACAAAAGAAAAAGTTTCTACTACCCTTATGAAGTTTAACGACGAGTTTATCCGCTCCAAAGGCAATGTAGAAAATTATCTGACGGGGGTTTTGTTCAAGTTCTCTGATTTTGATAAAGATGATGCTTGTTCTGTTCAAATGGCAAACGCTGGACACCCATATCCAATTTTGTATACAAAAGAGACTGATTCTATCAGTTCTATAAAACCAGAGGACATTTCAAAACAATACGGCTCCATTGGAATGAAAGATTTAAAGGTTTCTTTCCTGCAAAATGAGTTTACAATGAGACAGGATGATATTCTTGTTTGCTACACAGATTGTCTTTCGGAATCTGTAAATCCTGAACAAGAACAGTTTGGAACACAACGCATTATGGAAATTATAAAAAATAATACAGACAAACCTTCTGGCCAAATTTTAAATGAGTTGTATACAAGCCTTAAAACTTTTACAAACGGTATTCCTATTGATGACGATTTGACCATCATTGTGTTAAAACGAGAAGATTCTCACAATTACATAGAAGAATTGATTTAGTCTCGCTACCCAAAAATCTTTTCTCTCGCCAATTTATAGAAATCAAACTTTCTTTGTTAGATTTTTATAGTATTTTTATATTTTCAGTTTTTATAACAGAACTTATAATCATTTTAAGAGGTTTTTATGACAGATTTTACCGTAGCAGCTGTTTTTTCTAATAATTGTGTTTTACAGCGCAATAAAAATATTTCTATTTTTGGAACAGCAGAATCTAATTCTGATATTGTTGTTACCCTTTCAACAAAAAATGACGAACTTGCAACAAACAGTTCAAAAGCAATAAATGGACGATGGCTTGTTCAACTTCCTCCACAGGTTGCACAACAAGATTGTAAACTTAAAATTACCTGTGAAAATAAAACCATAGAGTTTACGAACATTGCAATTGGCGAAGTTTGGCTGGCGGGTGGTCAAAGTAACATGGAGTTTGAACTTCAAAACTGTACGGAAGCCGCCGAAGAACTGAACAATCCAGAAGTAAATCCAAATGTGCGTTTTTATTATACAAATAAAATTGGTTGGAAAGATGATGCTTTCTATGAAGCAGAAAAAAATACTTGCTGGCAAACCTGGGATTCTGAATGGAAAAAATCTTGGTCCGCTGTTGGTTACTTTTTTGGAAAACAGCTTAGCCAGGATTTAGATGTTACCGTTGGAATTATTGGTTGTAACTGGGGCGGTACAAGTGCTTCGGCTTGGATGCGAAAGGAATATCTTGAAGTTGATTCTGAATTAAAAACTTATCTTGATGAACAGGAAGAAGCAACTAAAGGCAAATCTATTCAGCAGCAATTAGATGAATACGATGCATACGTAAAAGCAAATGATGAATGGCAAGAAAAATGCAATGAACTTTACCGAACAGTTCCTGGCATTGAATGGGATGAGATTCAGCAGCGAATTGGTCCAACCTTGTGGCCTGGTCCAAAATCCTGCAAAAATCCTTACCGTCCAACAGGTCTTTATGATTGTATGTTATCTCGTATTCTTCCATACACTTTAAATGGATTTATCTGGTATCAGGGCGAAAGTGATGATCATAAACCCGCTATGTACTATAAACTTTTTTCTAGAATGATAGACAACTGGCGAACAGATTGGCAGGACAATTCTCTTCCTTTTATTTTTGTTCAGTTACCAGCTCATCGTTACAAACAGGATAAAGATTTTAAGCATTGGTGTTTTATTCGCGAAGCTCAGGAAAAAGTGCATAGAACCATTAAAAATGCATGGATGACCTGCGCATTAGATTTAGGTCAATATAACGACATTCATCCAAAGGCAAAAAGAACTCTTGGTCAGCGAATGGCAAAAATTGCCTTATCAAAAGTTTACGAAGTTTCGTCAAATACAGCTATTTCGCCAATTCTTGCATATTCTATTGCCCAAAATGATTGCTGCACAAAAAATGGTAAAATGATTCTTACTTTTGAAAATGCAGAACAAGGTTTTGAAGTTCGAGCAGATGAAGAAGAGTTCAATTATTACAAACAGATGGAAGAAAATCAAAACAACACGGTTCCTGCTGATTTTACTGGTTTTGAAGTTGCTGGCACTGATGGAAATTATTATCCTGCAAAGTTTACTCTTGGGGATGGAGTTTCTGCACCTAAGAACACCATTGTTTTATGCAGTGAAAAAGTTGCATCTCCAGTTTTTGCTAGATACGCTTGGTTCAATTATGGGCCAGTAACAATTTTCTGCAAAAATGGACTACCGCTGGCACCATTCCGCACAAGTTCCAATGATTCTGCCGCCGCAAGCGAACACGCCGCAATTCAGCAGATAATGGAAGTTTAATTTAGTTTTTTATCTTAACACCAACACTCAAGCTCATTCCCGGCATAGGATAATTTTCCGCGGTTTGATATTGAGTGTTTAATAGATTTTCAACTTTTGCATAAGGCACAATTTCAAAATCATTTTTGAAAAAAGATGCCTCAATACTGGTGTTCAACAAAAAGTACGGCTCTAAATAATTGGTGTTTATATTTTTGGTGTAGCGTTTTCCCACATAATTTCCGTCTATAGTCATGGAAAAACCAGGCAATTTTTCTTTTTTAGGGAAATTAAAACTTGCACTAAAACTTGCAACAAAATCTGGGGTTAGCATAATCCGTTTTTTATATGTGGAAGGGCTGTTTTTATTCAAAAGACTTGTATACAAATATTCGCCATTTCCTTTTAGCACAAGTTTATTCTGCCAAAAGGATTTTTCAAAACTACCATCTATTCCAAAATAAAAAGCTTTTGCCACATTCTGAGGAGTCCATGCATTTTTTACAACCTCAGAGCCTGCCCATTGTATTTTATTTTTATAATAATTGGTAAATGCACAAACAGAAAAAGGCAGCCACACATCATGAACATTTATTGTAAAATCACCGCCCCAACCTTCTTCCGGTTTTAAGTTTGGATTTCCATAATTCAAACCATCATTCCAATATAAATCATCCATATTTGGAAATTGAAGCATTTTATAGGCATCCAATAAAAAATCAACATGAGAAAAATTGAGGACTGTCCCCACCTTAGGAATCAATGCCACATTCTGATTACAAAACCTAAAAGCCAACGGAAATGTCAAAGAAAATAATCCTGTTTTAACACCCACTGTATTTTTTACCGCTCCACTAAACTGATTATGCTTTCCGTCATCTGTAGAAGAAAGATTGGTGTAATCAAAAGTGAGTCCAAAGCTTTCTTTCAAAAAGTCATATTTATAATAATTACCGCTGAGCACATATTTTAAGGTGTTTACATAATGCTCAGAAGATGTATTTTTTGCGATCATCACCTTGTCTTCATAAAAGCGAATATTACTTAACCAGGCCATTGAGTTTTCCAATCGCAAACAATCTGCCAAAAGAGGAAAAATCACTTGCATTGTTAAGTTATTATCAAAATCTTTTTGAATACCAGGATTCGCCGAATATTCTTGTCCGGGTGTATGTTTTTTTCCACCATAAAAAAGATTATTTATTGAAAATGTATTTCCGTCTCCAAAAAAATGTAAAATCTCACAGTTTGCATTTCCATCTAAAACTGAAGCATTTTCTCTTTGAAGTAAAAGGTCTTTATAATCATTATAGAGATATTTATTTTGTGCAAAGGTTCCTTTTCCATTAGCTTTAATAAAACTGCTGTTTCCAAGTTGACCGTTATAACTTAGGCTTTGAGAAAAAGTGTCTATAGGATGTTGTGCATTAAAAAAGGACGAAACAGAACTTTGCGCAAAAAAATGATGTCCAAGCTGCTGTTTTTTTGTAAATATGTAAATTGCACCACCAACAGCGCCTTCATCTTGTACGCCTTCTGTAAAACCACCACGAATTATCTCTATTTTTTCAATATTATCCACATTGAGAGATGAAAAATCGAAGGTTCCATATTGAGCATTGTTTACACAAATACCATCAACTATAACTCGAACAGTTTCATCGGTAAAACCACGAATGCTTGGTTTCTGTTCAAGCCCATAAGGTCCATAAGAAATTAGTTGAACGCCAGCCGCTGCCATTAAAGATGGTAAATCTTGAACTTCCAGTTTTTCTATTTCTTCTGCGGTATAAACTTGTCGCTGTTCAACTAAAGACGAACTGGCGTGTAAAGAAATATAGGTAAATAAATCTGGCAGCCGTATTTCGTGAATTGATTCACTATCTTCTGCCACCAGATTCATTGTTGCGAAAAAAAATAAAATTATCGGAAAATAACGAAAAAAATATTTCACTTATTCTTTTCTAGTTAAATCTGAATAACTACCAAAATAACCATTTTCAATGGTAAACTCTTTTACAGCTTCTTCCAAAGTTTCTGTAGAAGTTTTTCCTGTTTGAGAATAAGCCCAAGAAATTGAAATACTGTTTTTTGTAAGATTTTTGTAATGAGCGGCATACCATTTTCCTACATCTGGTGCGGTTTCTGAATAAGTCCAATCTGCATTGGCGGCACGAGTATATTTTATGTAAATATAACCACTTGTTTCATCAGTTTTTAAAACTTTTAGATTATTTCCCGCATAAGAATATTCACCAGCATCGGTAGCATCTTTTGTAATTACATAGGTTTCAACATAACCATTATCATAAGTACAAGACCAGGTTCCTATTAAGGAATCATCGGCAGAGAGTTCAACCGGCTTTTTTTCTGAATTAGAAAGCGGGTTTTCTGTTTGAGGCTGTTTACAGGAAGAAATAGCAAGAGCGCTAACAACAAATAAAGCTGTGAATGTCAGCTTTGACAAAAGAGAAAAATTAGTATTTTTCATTTGGTTCTCCAGGAATCGAATCTGCGCAATTCCCAAAATAAAAGGTTTACCTTCCATACGGAAAGCATGTTCTCTGTAGTTTTTAACAAAAAGAACAGCGTGTACCAAAGTTTCCGGACTTAAAATCCTGTTGTGCAGAAAAAATCAAATCTTCCCAGTTTCCCAGTGATTGTCTAGATTTTTCGGGCTTTACAATTTTCACTTTTGATTCAGTAGAAAGGCTTGTAATAAAGTCCAATTTTTTTACCGTTGCGCATTCAGTCAATGATTTTCACATTGTTCCATTGAAATACACGCCTTGATTTTATGTTTTTTTGGAAAATAAAACAACAAGTTTTTTTAATTAGTTTGCGTCGTTTTTTTCAAACTATTGATTTTCTATTTAAAAAATTACACAAATTACACAAGCCATTGATTTACCAATTTTTCTACAAGTCCAACATTCAGAGGTTTTTTGGAGGTTTCCATGGTAAAAATAAAGTTACGCCCAGGTATAAAATCATTTTCTTCATAAAGTAAGATTTTTGACACAGCACTATTGCTATATTCTTCATCGTCCATCATTCCAAAATGCTCCCATAAAATTTCTTTACCTGTTCGTGGATTCAGGCACACAAAATCTGGATGAAAAAGCATTGTTTCACCATTTTTGTTCAGTTCTAGTGGATGCTCATACTTAAAAGGCACTTTATATTCTTCCAAAAGATTTCCAATTATAACTTCCGATTTTGATCTTACCGCTACACCACCTCTTGTAGTATATTTCAAATTATCTGAATGAAAATTGTGGCTTTCAAGTTTATTCTGCTTCCATTTTTCTATGAAGTCTGTCTGTGTCATTTTTACTGGGTTTACAAAAGGCTTTTTCCCGGGATGTAAACTCTCAAAGGCTTTATCAACGCCATCTGGTGTAAACTTTTTTAAGAAATATTTTATGGCGGCTGTATTATTTTTTATTATTCGCCGAACTTTTTTTTCATAATCTCTAATTGAAATCTGTTTTACGAGGTTTTGGTTTTCTTTTCCTATGTAATGCCCTTCTGTATCGCCTTTTTCCTTAATGTTGTAATAATAAAACTGTTTATTGCGTTTTATAATTCGCAGATTTCCAAGATTTTTGCCCAATTCCTCTGGATGTAGCTTTTTTTTGTATTTTTTTAGTTCTTCCTCAAGTTTTTTTACTTCACAAACAAGCTCGTCTTCTGTCAAAACGCACCTCCTACAAAGAATTTGTCTTTTTTTGTAGATTTTATGCGTGTTTTTTAGGTGTTTTTGGTATAACTTTTTGTTATATTTTAAAAGTGTAGTATAAAGTGGGAATTTTTGAGTTTTTATACTACAGTTGTTTTTGTAAAAATCTTCCGTCCATAATATAAATCTCATTTTTTTCATTTTTATACTACAACTTCGCACCAGCGATTTCAGTCTGTGTAGTATAAATCAGCAATTTTTACCATTTATTACATACAATAATTGATTTCGCTTCCTGAAACTCACTAAAATAAAAAAAAAGGATGCTATAAATTTCACAAAAAACACATTTATACTACACCTCAATAATTTGCGATTTGTTTGATGTAGTATAAATTTTCAATTTTTTGCAATTTATACTACACTCCCACAAAAAGCTTGATTAAACTGTAGTATAAATTCCAATTTCCCCTCAAATTATGCAACCATCATAAGAATGATTTTTTGCCATTTTCCGTTTTATGAATTATAATAAAAAGACATTATTTAATAAGGACTAATAAAATGCCAATTACTAGTTATTTGGAGCGCAATGCCGAGCTTTATGGCAACGACTGTGCTCTTGTTGAACTTAACCCAGAAGTAAAAGATACACGCCGAATGACCTGGAAGGAATTCGATTTAACACAGCCAGAGCCAAACTTACCTTATCGTCGAGAAATCTCCTGGAAGATTTTTAACGAAAAAGCAAACCGTTGTGCTCACTATCTTTTGGAACGGGGAGTTCGTCGAGGAGATAAAGTTGGTATTCTTATGATGAACTGTCTTGAATGGCTTCCAATTTATTTTGGAATTTTAAAAACCGGCGCTCTTGCAGTTCCTCTTAATTTCCGTTATGCCAGCGACGAAATTGATTATTGTCTTAATCTTGCAGATATTTCTGTTCTTTTCTTTGGACCAGAGTTTATTGGTCGATTGGAAGCAATTTCTGACAAAATTATGAAAGGCCGTCTTTTAATTTATGTTGGAGAAGGTTTAACTCCTATGTTCTCTGAAAATTATATTCAATCTGCTATGAATTATTCTTCAGAAAATCTTAATATTGATATTTCTGATGATGATTACGGTGCAATTTATTTTAGTTCAGGAACAACAGGTTTTCCAAAAGCTATTCTTCACAAACATCGGGCATTAATGCATTCTGCCGCTGTAGAACAAAATCATCATGGCCAGAAAAAAGATGATGTTTTCCTGTGTATTCCACCACTTTACCACACTGGAGCAAAAATGCACTGGTTTGGAAGTATGATTAGCGGTGGAAAAGCGGTATTGCTTCGTGGAACTAAGCCGGAAAATATTTTAAAAGCGGTTAGCGATGAAAAATGTACAATTGTTTGGCTTTTAGTGCCTTGGGCTCAGGATATTTTGGTTGCATTGGAAAAAGGTGATGTAAATATTAAAAATTATCAATTGGATCAGTGGCGTCTTATGCATATTGGAGCACAGCCTGTTCCTAAAAAATTGATTGAAGATTGGAAAAAATATTTCCCTCATCACGATTATGATACAAACTATGGACTTTCTGAATCTATTGGGCCTGGTTGTGTTCACCTTGGATGCGGCAACGATCACAAAATTGGTGCTATTGGTATTCCGGGCTATGGATGGGAAGTTCGCATTGTGGATGAAAATCGCAAGGATGTAAACAAAGGTGATGTTGGTGAACTTGCTGTAAAAGGTCCTGGAGTTATGGTTGAATATTACAAAAATCCAGAAGCAACAGCAGAAGTTCTGGACAAGGAAGGCTGGCTTTACACTGGCGATATGGCCATGGAAGATTCTGATGGATTTATTTATTTGGTAGACCGCAAAAAAGATGTTATCATTACAGGTGGTGAAAATATTTATCCAGTTCAGATTGAAGACTTTTTAAGCAAAATGCCACAAATAAAAGATGTTGCTGTAATCGGACTTGCAGATCAGCGTCTTGGTGAAATTACCGCAGCTATTATTGAACTTAAACCTGGTGTAACTTGTACTGAAGAAGAAATCAATCAGTTCTGTTTGGATTTGCCAAAGTATAAGCGACCAAAGAAAATCATTTTTGCACCAGTTTTAAGAAATGCCACTGGTAAAATTGAAAAACCAAAGTTGAGAGAAATCTACAGAACAGTAGACCCTTTTGCCAGTATGCGACAAAATTAGTGAATCCATTATTTAAATGAGTTAGCAAATATAATTATACTTATGTACATTTTTAGGAGGTACGACTATGGAAAGAATGCAGTGCGATAACTGTGGTTTTGTTTACGATAAGGACGAAGGTGATCCAAAAAGCAATATTGCTCCAGGAACTGCTTGGGCTGATGTCCCTGCTGATTACAAATGTCCAGAATGCGGAGCTACAAAGGATAAGTTTATTGTCGAATAAGGATTTATAAACAAAAAAGGCATTGTCTATCAGAAACCATTTTTCTGTGACAATGCCTTTTTTTATTTAGAGGTTATACCATCATCGAAAACGACTAAGTCTAAACTTTGACCAAAGCGTGCTTTGATTAGACATTAAATAACTATTCTTTGTTTAAGCTTTCAACAATTCTAGCATATTCTTGTTCATCAATTTTGTATTTTTTATTGAGTAAAATATGCGCAATTCCAATAGCAAGAATTGGAATCAAGGTCATACCAACTCGAAGTCCAATAAGCTGAGCCCGTGTAGCTGTTTGAATAAATGAATCTGCCTGAGCCAAAACCTGTTCACTTGTCAATTCTCCTGTTCCCGCCGCAACTTCAAGACCAGAAACCTTCTGACTGATTACATAAACCCCAGATAAAATCAAAACAAGATTTGTAATTCCCTGATCTACGGCCCCAGCAAACTTTGTTGCAAAAGAACGAACTGCCGAAATTATACTGTCATGTCGTTCATGATACTTGTATTCATCGTATTCAATAGTGTTATTCAACATAACTATAAGCACCATATTGAAAACACCCTGACTAAAGAAAATACAAAAACCAATGATATTAATTACAACTGGATTTTTTGGAATCACAATGCCAACAAGGAAAAATGCTACATAAAACACAACCGTGGTGATTGTAAAGAAAATCAAAAGTTTTCTTCTGCTAAAGGCTTTTGTTAAGAAAGGATATGCTGCCTGAGAAAGCAAAGTTCCCAATCCATACATTACAGTAAAAATAAATACCAGATTTCCACCAGCGGAATAACCAAACTCAAAATAGAAGAAGTTCATTCCAAACATTATCAAAAGTCCCTGTCCCACTTGAAAAAGGAACACTGCAATTCCAGAAACAATCAACTGGTCGTTACGGGCAAAAATATGAAACATATCTTTTAAGGATAGTTTTTCGGACATTTCTGTTGCATGAGGTTGTTCCTTTGCACCAAAAAAAGTAAGAAGTTGGAAGGCAATAAATGAAAGTGCAACAACCAAAGCAGAAATCCTGTAAGCATTAACCGCATTTCCAGCTATAATTGTTGGAACCACGCCAGCCACAGAAAACTGACCGACACAAATAAAAATGCTCATAAGAGTTACCAAAGTGTCTCGTTCTTTTGCATCACTGGATAAACTTGGAAGCATTCCCCAATAAGCAATATCATTCATTGTATAGGTCATTCCCCAAAGTAAATAACTGACACCAAAAAATCCTACAAAGCCCCAGCCGGTTGGTCTAATAGAAAACATACATATTATGACTATGGCATTTAGAATACACCCAAGTAAAATCCACGGACGGAACTTTCCCATTTTTAAATGACAGTTTTCTATAATAATTCCCATCATTGGGTCGTTAATTGCATCCCAAATTAAACAGACAATCATAATTGCCGAAATTGCCGCAAACTGAGCAACTGTAAGCTTCATTGTGTATTGAATGTAAGTTATCAAATACATACTGACCATTGCATAAGCAGCATCACGCCCTGTTGCACCTGCTGTATAACACCATTTTGTTCTTTTATCTAACATTTTTCCTCCAAAATATACAAAACCAAAAATTGATTTTATTCACTTTTTTTAATTCGCCCATTTTACAAAACGCTTAGCCAGTTTATAAGAAATTATTCCGCCACTGGTACTGATTAAACTTTCCAATGGATTTTCCAAAACTGCAGAAATAACAATTTTTACAGCGGGATCTTCCTTTGATTTTTCTTTACTAAATAAAACGACTCCTATTGTCAAAAGTTTTGTAAGAAATCTTATTCGCAATGATGATTTTGCCATATCTCCCAAACTGTCTGTAAGAGTAAAAACTTTTTTAGTAAAATCTGTGTTTTCTTCCTGAATAAAAGGATTGTCTGTTTTTTCAACTTGTTCTGGAGTCACTCCATCTTCAATTTTTACACAAACTTCGCATTTAATATCCTTTATGGAAGCTCCTGCAAAAATAGAATAATTGCCTTGTACAGTTACAAAAGTTTCTGAGTCTACATCAAAGGCTTTAAATGCGTTGGTGTCTAAAGAGATTTCTACGGTTTTTTCTTCGCCCGCATTTAGATAAATCTTTTCAAAGCCTCGTAATTCTTTGATATTTTCGTTGATGCATTCTTTTTTGTTTTCTTTGTGGGTGCGTTGTACATAAAGTTGAATGATTTCACTGCCGCCAACAGAGCCTGTATTTTTTACCTTGAGGGTGGCGGTAAAAAAGGAATTGTCATCATCAGAGGAAGTGTGTTTTTGGACCGAAAAATCTGTGTAATCAAAGGTTGTATAACTTAATCCAAAGCCAAAAGGATACTGCACAGGAATATTTTTTGCCTCATACCAGCGATAGCCTACTAAAGAGCCTTCCTTATAATTTATTACATCTGTATCACGGCCAAAGTTTTCATAGCAAGGAGTGTCTTCCACTTTTAAAGGCCAAGTTTCTGCCAGTTTTCCACTTGGATTTTTCTTACCCGAAATAAGAGTTGCAACAGCAGCCCCGCAAGCTTCTCCACACAAATACATTTGAAGAATAGCGCCCGCATTTTTTGTAACAGATAAATCTATAGGAGCACCGCTAAAAGAAACAATCACAACTTTATTACTAATTTCGCAAATCTTTTGAATAAGCACCTGCTGTTCTTCTGGTAAAGATAAATCCTTTCTGTCAAAACCTTCTCCTTCAAAAGATTCCGTCAATCCACAGAATAACAAAATTGGTTTATTGTCCATTGCGGCTTTTTTTGCTTTTTCCACCGCTGGCAAAATATAAGGTTCATTTTTTTTCTGAGCCTTGCTTCTTTTACAAAAGCCCGAATAATATCCTTTTTCGTAATCAAGTTTAAAACCTTCCGATTCCAACGCTTTGAGGGCATTAGGATATTCTTTTGTGGTAATATGACTTGAGCCACCAGCCTGAAACTTCATAAACTCCGCAAGTTCACCAATTACCAGCAATTCAGGATTTTTTTCCACTTTCAAAGGCAACAAATCATTATTTTTTAGCAAAACTGCGGAATCCTGGGCAAGATTTAATGCTATGTTATACTGTTCATCGTAAGAAACAGAGACTTGATTATTTTTTACACCAAGGTCATTCAACGCTTTTTCCCGCCAAACTTGAACTTTTTCTGCCACAGTTACAACCCGCTGATTTGCAACATCAAGTTCCTGCTCCAAAAGAGAGCCATCTTTCAATGCTTTTTCAAGCTGTCCGTCAAAATACCCACAAGAATCTGGCATTGACAAATCCATTCCTGCCTTTACACATTTTACGGCATCAATACAGGCGCCCCAATCAGAAATTACAATACCGTCAAAATCCCATTTTTTTCGCAAAACATCAGTTAACAAATACTTATTCTGACCGGCAAAAATACCATTTATCTTATTATAAGAACACATTATGGAAACAGGCTTTGATTTTTTTACAGCAATTTCAAAACCTCGCAGATAGATTTCGTGCAAAGTTTTTTTATCAATGTTACTAGAGGAAGTTTGCCTGCGTTTTTCTTGATTATTACAGGCAAAATGTTTTATACAAGCCCCAACTCCACTTGTTTGCATACCTTCCACATAATCTGCGGCCAATTCACCACTTAAAAAAGGGTCTTCAGAAAAATATTCAAAGTTTCTGCCACATAAAGGTGAACGCTTAATATTCATTCCGCAACCCAGCATAATCTGGACATTTTCTTTTAGGGCTTCCAAGGCAATTGCTTTACCAAGGATTTGCAGTGATTTTTTATTCCATGAAGAAGCAATACAACTGGCTGTAGGAAAACAAGTGGCAATATTACTTTTATTCATATCGGCATAACTTTCCACTTCCTGTTTTCTTAAACCATGAGGACCGTCGCTCATTACAATTTCGGGGAGTTTTCCATTTGCTGAATAAGACTTCCAGCTGCCATTACCATTAAAAAGTTTAATTTTCTCTTTTCTGCTTAGATTTTTTAATTCTTCACTAGTATTCATTTTTTATTCCGCAAATCCTTTGATTAATGTATTCCATTCATTAATGATAAAATCTTCCGAAAGCTCTTTATTCCAGCTTCTTCTACCTAAAACATAAAAACCACAGGAATCTTTTTGAAACTTTAAGCCGTCTAAAATTGTATTCGTAGATAAATCAGGAAAATTCAACTTGTCGTTTTCTTCGCTATCATTGGATTGAATAAGTTTTAACCCCCACTCTCCAAGAATTTTCTCGGGAATCAAAATATCATCCTCAAAAATCACCGTATTAATTCCAATGGAGGCAAGAACTCTAAAAAATGCCTTTAATTCCCAATGAATAAAATGTTTAGGAAGTTTTGGTTGATTTTTTGAACTTTTTGTCTTTTTATGAATCAGTTCGTACAAACCACGGCAATCTACAATTCGATTTGTGTAATCAGGATTTTCCATTAGTTGAACAAGAGATGCATAATTTTCCAACAAAGCGTGTCTTATAAAAGAAAAAACTCCGTACAAAACTCCATTTTCGTTTTTTGCTGTAATTACCGTGCATTCATCCCATTTTGTTTCTGGCTTGCGACGATTTGCATTCACTCTTGCTACCACAAAACCATCGTCCTTAATTAAATCAGAATTTGTAATATGCTTTTGATATTTTTTTGGCAATGAATCCAGTTTCCCAATTACAACCCGCCCCGCATTTTCTATTTTAGAACTGGCTCGTTTTAATTCATTCAAGGCATTTTTTAATACAGCTGAATTTCCGTATAAATCAATAGGAATTGTTCCTTCATCTGCTCCATACGCCATCCAGAAATCAAAATCAACCATTTGAACCTCTCATAAAGAATTCGCCAATTATTAAAAAATCGGGTAAAATAGATAGTTACTATTATTGTAACATAACTTTTCTATAAAAAAAATTTTTGTTCAATAAAATTGGACTTTATAAATAACTACAAATAATTATTGCAAATGGTATGGAGGATAAAATGACTGTCTCAGAAAGAGAAGACGAAATTCAAGCTTTAATAAACGAAATGACATTGGAAGAAAAAGTTTCCTTAATGCTTCACGAAAGCATGGCTGTTCAACGATTGAATATTCCTGAATATAACTGGTGGAATGAAGGTCTTCACGGCATTGGTCGCGCAGGAGCAGCAACTGTTTTCCCACAAACAATTGGTCTTGGCGCAACCTTCGATGTTGAACTGGCAAAAAAAGAGTACGAAGCTATTTCCGACGAAGCCCGTGCAATTTACAACAATGCCATTAAAGCAAACAACAGAAGTCAATACAAAGGACTTACATTCTGGACACCAAATATCAATATTTTTAGAGATCCTCGCTGGGGTCGTGGTCAGGAAACCTTTGGCGAAGATGTTTGTCTCACTTCAAAAATGGGCGTTGCTGCGGTAAAAGGACTTCAAGGTGATGATTCAGAAAACTTAAAGTTAGCCGCCTGTGCAAAGCATTTTGCCGTACATTCTGGTCCTGAAAACACTCGTCACACAGCCAATGTAAAACCTTCAAAAAAAGATTTATGGGAAACTTATCTCCCAGCATTCAAAGCCCTTGTTGATAATGGCGTAGAATCTGTTATGGGTGCATATCAGCGATTGTATGATGAACCTTGTTGTGGAAGCAATTTCCTTTTAGTTGATGTTCTTCGCAAACAGTGGGGATTCAAAGGCCATGTTGTAAGTGACTGTTGGGCTGTTCAAGATTTCCATGCTAACCACAAAGTTACACAAACACCTGCCGAAAGTGCCGCCCTTGCCATAAACAATGGTTGTGATTTGAACTGTGGTTGTACTTATCACGCCGCAATTGATGCAGTTAGACAGGGACTTCTCTCTGAAGAAAAAATCAACGAATCTGTTGGTCGCCTTTTACGAACAAGATTTAAGTTGGGTATGTTTGATGCTCCTGAAAAATCTAAATGGGGAACTTTGGATAGAAAAGACATTGACTCTCCTGAACATCGAGCATTAGCAAAAAAAGTTGCCCAGGATTCTATCGTTCTTTTGAAAAACAAAGATAATCTTTTGCCAATACAGCAAAAATCTCAGAAAATTATGATTATTGGTCCTACCGCCACAAACATTGAAGCCCTTATTGGAAATTACTACGGTCTGAACTCAAAAATCGTTACAATTCTTGAAGGAATTATCGGTAAGATTCAAAATATGCCAGAAATCAATATTGATTATCATCCTGGAGTTGGAATGTACTCAGACAGTAAGCAGCGCGGATGGACTCTTGGAATGGCAGAAAGTGCAGATGTAGTAATCGCCTGTTTTGGTCTTGATTGTATGATGGAAGGTGAAGAAGGTGATTCTATAGAAACTGTAAAAGGTGACAGAGAAACCATTGAACTTCCAAAACATCAGTTGGATTATTTGCAGGCAATGCACGACCGCGGAACACCAATTGTTCTGGTTTTAACTGGTGGTGCACCAATCGCCATTCCTTATGAAATTGCAGATGCAATTGTTTTTGCATGGTATCCTGGTGAAGAAGGTGGAAATGCAGTTGCCGATGTTCTTTTTGGAGATGTAAATCCAAACGGACATTTACCAATGACATTCCCAGCCGCCACAGAAGATTTACCAGACTTTGATGATTATTCCATGAAAAACCGCACTTACAAGTATATTCAAAAAGAACCATTGTTCCCATTCGGCTTTGGTTTAAGCTATTCAAAATGGCAGTTCGAAAATGCTTCTGCAAAAAAAGATGGAGAAATAATTGAAGTTTCTGCTGATATTAAAAATATTGGTTCAAAAGATGGGGCCGAAGTTGTTCAGATTTATGTAGCCAAGGAAAATCCTTCTAAAGATGATCCTTGCTGTGCATTAAAAGCCTTCAAAAAGCTTACAATCCCAGCTGGCAAATCCGAAAAAGTAACTCTACAACTTTCTGTTAAAGATTTTGAAACAATTGATGAAGAAGGAAATGCAAAACTCATCCCTGGTGAATACAAAATTATTATTGCAGATGCTTCTCCTTCAAGTCGTTCAGAAGAACTGGGTGCAACTACTCCAATTACAGTAAAGATTACACTTTAATCTCCGTAAAAAGTAGGATGTTCAACTGTTAAACGTTTTACTAAAATATAATTATATCGTACACTCTAGGTATGAAAATGATTTCAAATAAACTTTTTATTTTAGGGACAATTATAATTATGGCTGCTACAACAATTTCAACAACTTCTTGCGCAAGTAATTCAAATACTGTAGATAAATCATTGGAAACATCTACAGAACAAACAGTTAGACACTTTCCTGCTTCGACCATGCAAATTGCAATGGCAGAGAAAGCAACAAAAGCCTTGAGCGAAAATAATCCAATTACAACTCAACGCTTTACTGCTGACCCTGCTGTTTTGGTTTACAATGATACAGTTTATGTATACGGAACAAACGACACTCAACAGGTAGAAGCAAACTTTGGAAAAAACGACAACGGTTACGATAAAATCAACAGTTTGAATGTTTTTTCATCTAAAGATTTGGTAAACTGGACAGATTTGGGCGTAATTAAAGTAGCTGGTAGTTCTGGAGCAGCTAAATGGGCTAGAAACTCTTGGGCACCTGCAATTTGCTGTAAAAAAATCGATGGAAAAGACAAGTTCTTTTTATATTTTGCCGACAGTGCCAACGGAATTGGTGTATTAACCGCAGATTCACCAGAAGGTCCATTCACTGACCCAATAGGCAGCGCCTTGGTAAACAGAAGCTTCCCAAATATGAAAGGTGTTTACTGGTTGTTCGATCCAGCAGTTATTGTTGATGATGATGGAACCGGCTACTTATATTTTGGTGGCGGCGTTGAATCAGACATTGAACATCCAAAATCTGCCCGTTGTGTTCAGTTAAATGACGATATGATTTCTCTTGCTGGTATTCCACAGGAAATTGACGCTCCATTCTTATTTGAAGATTCCGGCATCAATAAAATCAATGGAAAATGGTATTATTCTTATTGTTCAAACTGGGCTGATCGTTCAAGTTTCAAAGGCGAAAAAGTACCGGGTGTTGCTTCAATTTGTTATATGACTTCTGATAATCCTCTTGGTCCTTTTACTTATCAGGGAGAATCTTTGTTAAATCCTGGAAAATATTTTGGACCTTGGGGAAACAATCATCACTGGATTTTCCAATTCAAAAATAAATGGTATATTGCTTACCACACACAAACTTTGGAAAAAGTAGTTGGTTTGGAAAAAGGCGGTTATCGCTGTCTGTTCATTAACGATTTTGCCATTAACGAAGATGGAAGCTGGCCTATTCAATCAGTTACAAAAACTGGACCAGAGCAGGTTTGTCTTTTCAATCCTTATGAAAAGGTTTCTGCTAGCACAATTCGTTACTCAAGAAATATGGTTATTACAGCAGAAAAAGTATTCCCAACCAAAGAAGATGCTTATTTAATGCTTCGAGGTGTAGATTTTTCTAAGGGAGCTTCGGAAATTACAATTACAGTTCCTGAAAATCTTACAAAAGGAACTCTTACAGTTTCTTTGGACAAGGTAAAAGGTGGAATTGAATTAGGAACCCTTTCTGTTAATAGCACTGGTACAATTACAGGCGTTCTTACATTCCCAGCAGATTGTGATAAATCAAAACCTCACGACTTATTCCTTTCTATTTCTGGAGTTTGGTCTATGAAGGACTGGCAGATTAAATAAAAATAAGAGGAGTGTTCCATGGAACGAATAGATAAACTTCTTGCTCACGAAGGACTTGGCAGCCGAAAAGACATAAAAAAATTACTTCGGATTTCTGAAGTTCTTGTTAACGGAAAACGAATATTTGATGCTGGAACACAAATTGATATTGACGCTGATGTTATTACTATCGATGGCGAAGAAATTGATTTACACGATCAGATTTATCTTATGATGAACAAAATTATGCATACAGTTTCTTCCAACAAAGATGGTGAACATCAGACGGTTTTTGATCTTTTGGATGATGATTTTCATACTCCATATTTGGAATCGAAGCTGCATTTAATTGGTCGTTTGGATATGGACACAGAAGGGCTTTTGCTTTTTACAACCAATGGCGAACTGACTCATCGTGTAACTTCACCAAAAACTCACATTTCTAAAACTTATTTTGTTATTCTAGAACACGCCGAAACTGAAGAACATAAGATTCAGATTGAACAATTATTCCAAAAAGGTATTGAAGTTGGCCCAGAAGACAATGAATCAGGTTTTGTTTGCGAACCAGCTAAGATTCAATGGGCAAACGAACAGACTTACAAAAAGCACATTTCTAATTCATCCTTTGAAGAAGCCCTCTCCCGAACCAACACAAAAGTGGAAAATCCATCTCTTCAAGCGGCCCTTCTTACCATTACTGAAGGAAAATATCATCAGGTAAAAAGAATGTTTGCCGCCGTTAATAACAAAGTTGCCTTTTTAAAACGAGTTTCCATGGGAAATCTTAATTTGGACGAAACTTTGGAACCTGGAGCATACAGGCTTCTTTCGGATGATGAAGTTGAATTACTGGAAACCAATGATTCAGAAAACTAACGAATGATTAGTTTCCAATAACAAGACATCTTTAATAAAAGGCGATTTACTTCTTTTTATTCTTTTTGTCGTATTCATCACTTTTTTCGTCAACCCATTTTCCAACCTTCTTTGAAGCATCTTCTGTGGCAACGATTAAAGATTTGATAAGTTTTCCACCAAAATTACCAGTTTTTGCCGCCGCAATTGCAGCTTTATTATTACAAAGCTCTGCCGCCTTATTTACAGCAGTATTCCAAGTATCTTTTGACCATTCGTCTGTTTCTGAATAAAACAAATATGTTGCCTCAATAATTGTTTCTTCATAAACTTCTACTTTGTGTCCAAGTTTTTTCTGAACACTTGTTTTAAATGCTTTTTCATCATAACGAGCTGCAAAAAGACTTGTTGCAAGCACCATAAACAAAACTGTTATTAATGAGATTTTTTTCATATAATCCTCCGTTTTCTGTTACATACAATATATAAGGAAAATGTAAAATAATCAAAACAAAAGAAGAAAAAGATTCTATTCCAAATTTTCGTTTGATATACTAAAATATAATAGAATATACAAAACTGATTACAATAGAGCATTGGACATTAGTAAATATAGTGGCAATCTAAAAGAATTAAGAGCTGGAACTTACAAATGTATTATAAAAAAGATTTATGCGGCTCACCACAAATGTGATTTATCTTTATTAGATTGAACACTGCTATCAACTTGTTCCCTCTAACAAAACGATTGAAAATCCAAGGATGGTTTTTATGACAGACATTGAAATTGCACAGGCAAATAAAATGGTTCCAATTACCGAAGTTGCAGAAAAAATTGATATTACTGCTGATAAATTGGAATTATACGGACCTTATAAAGCAAAACTTTCTTTTGAAGAGTTAAAAACTTTACAGGAAAAAGCCTCTACAAAATCAGGCAAACTCATTTTAGTTACAGCAGTTACGCCAACTCCCGCTGGTGAAGGAAAATCTACAGTTTCTATTGGATTGGCAGATGGTTTGAATAAAATTGGTAAAAAAGCCGTAGTTGCCCTTAGAGAACCAAGTCTTGGCCCATGTTTTGGTGTAAAAGGCGGTGCTTGTGGTGGTGGATACGCTCAAATTGTACCAATGGAAGACATCAATCTTCATTTTACTGGCGATATTCACGCTATTAGTATTGCCAATAATTTAATTTCCGCTCTTATTGATAATCATTTGCAGCAGGGAAATGCTTTAAATATTGACCCACGCACAATTTCTTGGAAGCGTTGTGTGGACTTAAACGACCGTGCCCTTAGAAATATTATCATCGGCTTAGGTGGAAAGATTCAGGGCGTTCCTAGAGAAGATCATTTTACAATTGCTGTTGCTTCTGAAATTATGGCCATCGTTTGTTTATCAAAAACAATTTCGGAACTTAAAGAAAGATTAAACAATATTGTAATTGCACAGAATTATAATAAAGAAAATGTTAAATTTGGTGATTTACATTGTACTGGAGCGGTGGCAGCTTTGTTAAAGGATGTAATTAAACCGAATATGGTTCAAACTCTTGAAAAAAATCCTGTATTTGTTCAGGGTGGACCTTTTGCAAATATTGCCCATGGATGTAATGGTATAAACGCCACAATTTGCGCCCTAGCCTCTGGAGATTATGTTGTAACAGAAGCTGGATTTGCAGCAGATTTGGGAGCAGAAAAATTTCTTGATATAAAATGTCGTTCAGCGGGATTAAAACCAAATGCAGTTGTTATTGTTGCTACAATCAGAGCTCTTAAAATGCATGGTGGCGTTGCAAAAGCTGATTTAAATACACCAAATTGTGTTGCTTTGGAAAAAGGTTTTGAAAATCTTAAAACTCACATTGAAAATATTGGTAAGTTTGGACTTCCAGCAGTTGTTGCAGTTAATAAGTTCATAACAGATACTGATGAAGAAATTGCACTCCTGCAATCTTTGTGTAAAAATCTTGGAACTAAAGCAATCCTTTGTGAAGGCTGGGGAAAAGGTGGAGAAGGTACAAAGGAATTAGCGGAAGCTGTTAGCGAACTGGCAGATAGTGGAAAAGCTGATTTCAAACCTTTGTATGATTTAGATTTACCATTGACAGAAAAGATTAAAACAATTGCAACTAAGATTTATCGTGCAAAAGATGTGGAGTTTGATTCTGCCGCATTGAAAAAACTTAAATCTTTTGAGGAAAATGGTTACGGTAAGCTTCCAGTTTGTATTGCTAAAACCCAAAACTCCATTTCTCACGATCCAAAATTGATTGGAGCTCCAAAGGATTTTATCTTCCCTGTACGAGATGTGCAATTGTATGCAGGAGCAGGTTTTGTTGTTGCTTTGGCAGGTGACATTATGACTATGCCTGGCCTACCAAAAGCTCCAGCCGCTCTAAACATTGATATTGACGACGATGGTGTAATTTCTGGATTGTTCTAATTTTCCAATTCTTTTTTCAAATCTTCAATTTGTGCAGAGAGTTCAAGAGTTTTTATATTCTGACGAACAACTCTCTGGGCAAGAAGTTTTGAAAGGAAAATACCATAATGTGGATTTTTTCGAATAAGGTTCAAAAAGGAAGTCTTTGGAATCTTAATCAATTTACCTTCACCGGCAGATAGAATTGTAGCAGAACGACGATCATTCAATAAAAATGCCATTTCGCCAATAAACATATCTGCTGGAGTAAGAACAGAAATCAATTTTCCGTTGGCATATACGCCATATCGACCAGAAACAATAAAGTACAAATCATTTGAAGGTTCATTCTGCTTACATACAATCTGATGCTTTGTATATTCTATTGTGGCAAAAGGAACCATAATTCCTGGAACATTGTTAGATGCATTCAGAAGATTATTTATTTCAAAAGAAACTTTATTACCCTTATCGTTATAAGTTAATCCACTAACAAGACTGTTTGAAAGGGCCATTCCACGACCATGAGTTTCTTCAGAAAAAAGAGCCAGTGGATCTTGGGCTTTTTCCATTCTACTTCGCCAATCAAAGCCTTTTCCATCATCCTGAATTGCAAAAGTTGATTTTTCCTTTCCAATCAAATATGTTAAATGGATTTTTCTAGCGGCAACTTCTGGTTCCTGTCTTTTTTTATTTATTAAATCAAGGATATTTCCTCCATTTTCAAGCCAGGTTGTTTTTTCATCATAAGAAATATCACAGTTTCCATGTTCGAGAGCATTGGTCAAAAGTTCCATCAATGTGGTTTGAAGTGCATAACGGCCATCATCACTGATTCGATTGGTACAATACAAATAATTTACCAAAAAACTTGTATACAAACGAATATCCATTGGATCGTTTCCACAAACAAAACTTCCATTTTCCTGACCGCCAACTCTATCCTGCATTCCTCGATTTACCAAAAAATGCTGATTGCCTTGAAGGATTCGTAAAAGGCGCTGAAAGTTTTCTTTAAAGGTATACAATGTTTGAACAATAATGATGTTTGGATCTTTTTGCTCTTCTATTTTTGATGCCATAGCAGGATTTGGAACTACGGCAATAATTCCCCCATTATGAAGCCATGGATCTTGATTTATTCCGGCCAAGATTCTATGACAATCGATATCGGTGGATGAATAGTCCAGCACTTTTATTTCTGGTAATTCATAATCGATATAACTAAGAGCATCATCTGTATCTGGACAGAAAACTGAATCAAAATATTCCGCATACTTTTCGCAAGCTGTATAAACTGTTTCGCAAACTTCTTTATTGGTAGAAGCAACAAGGATTTTTTTCATTTTAAACTCCAGAATATTTTTTAGAAACATAACCTTTTATAACATAAAATGTTTTTTGTTATGATTGACAGTCATCCGCTTTTTTTTGATAATAAATAAAACGACTTCTCTAGATTATCGGTATTTATTGTGATTATGGTCACATTTTTTTTAGACCCAGTAGCTCAGCTGGATAGAGCATCTGGAGAGTAAGTAAATGCTAGAAAACCGCGGGTGCGCTTTTCTTTAACGCATTTGCTATTGTATTACCTAATTGGAAGGTCGTGCGTTCGAATCGCATTTGGTACGACTTTGTAATAAATAAAACATGCGATTCATTGGTTTTGGATTTTTAGACCCAGTAGCTCAGTTGGATAGAGCATCTGGAGGTAAGTAAATGCTAGAAAACCGCGGGCGCGCTTTTCTTTAACGCATTTGCTATTGTATTACCTAATTGGAAGGTCGTGCGTT
>JAKSTL010000190.1 GCA_024402595.1 Treponema sp.
TTCAAATCCGACAGCGGTTCAAGCCCGCTGCGGTTTAAAACAATGTTATGTGGATTGCCAGTGGCAACGGAATAATGAGAATGTTAAAAAAAATATTAATATCACTAATTTTAAGCACAATTGGAACTGTATTTTTTGCACAAAGCAATAATTTTTTCTCGGAAGAAAAGTATTACATGGCAGAAGACTTTGAGATTTTAAAATCTGAAAAGAGAGAGAAGTATCTTGAGTTTTTCCCTGAAGAATATGAAAATCCTGATGATCCCATCTTTGATTCTGACTTTGCCGACTATGATGAATCATATCATAATTTCTATCATTACTGGTATGAATATGTTCCAAATAAAAGACTATCTGTAATAAAGAATACTTATGAAGAAATGTGTATAGATAAACAACGTTATAGTTCAATTGTCTGGGATAAAGAAAAAGATCTTACAATGACGATATATTGTAGTCCGTATCTTTTTGTATTGGGCGATTATGAAATAAAAGAGAATGAAATAGAATTTGACTTATGGTCACTAGCTAAAGATAATCTGGCTTACACCCACGCAATATCTATAAATAAAGAAATTCATTTTTCTAAGGATGACTCTTACAGACATTCAGTAAAATTTGTTTTTGATGGGGATTATCTTGATTTTTATATTGATAACATGATCATTCATAAATTCAGTAGGATCAACAACTCATCTTTGAAGGAATATGAGAATTTAATGTTGAATAATGAATGTGATTTATCAAAAGTAAAATGGCCTCGACATGCAGATGGTACAAGTGATTATGATGATAAGATTATTATGCCGGAACCAAATAAGCTGATTGAAGATATCCAGAAAACGTTTCCTAAAAAGATTGAAGAAGCATCGGTCCATGTAGAAGAAATCCAACCTGAGAAAGTTGTAAAATATATCACAAAAAAGGAAGTTAGAACTATAGCAGTTCTGTCTGATTTCTTAACAAATCCTCCACCAAAAGGATTTTTAATGACAAAAATCAATGTTGGTTCCAAAGTAAAAATTACTAAAATAGGAAAAAAAGATATTATTGATAATATAGAAAGTAATTGGGTAAAAATAAAAATCATGCCCGGAGCGACAAAAGGTATTAATAAAAATCCTATTCCTGAGGGGCTTGAAGGCTGGATTTTCGGTGGATATCTGGAGTAAGAAGGAACACATAACACATATAAGGCCCCGCCTTGTCAATAATATTTCATAAAAAATAATATCCTAAGGCTGTCTTTTTTAAGGCAGCTTTCTTTTTTGAGAAGAATGAAGTTCAGATTCAAAACAAAAAAGCAGAAACTGAATCGTCATTCGAAGCGGATTGCAGGAAAGGCTTCCTGAATCAAACACATATAGTCAGTCACTAAAAGAAGTGCTGAAGAATTTCATCGGTACCCGGCTAAGCCTGAAGCAAGATTAAGTGGTAGCAGCTGCTCCGACAGTTATATGGGCAGGTCAAAGCCAGGACAGTCAGCCTGTTATTTCAAATCAAAACAGAATAAAAAAAGGACCGGAACGGTGTCTATTCAAGAGTCTAGAAGTCACGGCATGTAGTCAGAAAGTGTAAGGCTGTCATGCAGCATATAATCCACATTTTTCAAGAGACTCGCCGTTTGTTGCTTCAGTTATGCGAGGTGCTCACCGTTCCGTCCTGTCATTCACCATAGAACTTGTCCGGATCAAAAGGTTCCTTTCGCTTGAGCATGTAGAACACTGTCCTTGCAAGTTTCTGAGCGATAAGGCTCATGGCCTTTGCCTTTCCGTATCTGGATACAAGCTGCTCGTGCCATTTCTGTCCGCGTTCATTGTT
>JAKSTL010000191.1 GCA_024402595.1 Treponema sp.
TTATCAATTGCAAATTCCATTAAAACGGAATCTAGATCAAAACTGATTGGAAAAAAGGACCAGGTGGAAGCAAATCTCAAATCTTTACGAATAAGAGGAAGTACAAAATCCTTCTGATCCTGATAAAGTGCTTCTGTAAACTCAATGGCAAGATTATGGAATTTTTCACTCCAGGTTTTACACCATTTATCCACAAGACTAAAAGGGATAACAGGGACAGTTCCCCTGTATCCTTCAGCAGTTTTTTCAACGACACCTTTGCTTAAAAACTCTGCCAGATATTCTTCTTCATTTTTGTTGATTTCTACAGCAGGATTTTCAGTAATTTTTTTATATAAGGCAATATTTTCATTATTTATCCAGTCATAACGGTCCATATTCAGTTCATAATTTTTGTCTTCACGGACATATTTCATAGTGTTTATTGTATTGTGAACTTCAATGTGACCACTTTTCAGGTCATACAAAACATTATAGTTATACCCAGGACCAATTATATTTTCCTTGTCTGGATCTCCCGCCGGTTCTTCACCGTAATAAGCAACTGCAAAAAAATGTCTCCAGATTCTGTCATAATGATCAGTAATGTATTTTTCACGAATATAATCGCCGCTTAAAACTTTTCTGAATTCCCTGTTTGAACGGATGATAAAATATGGCAGCAGATATTCCCAATCAAAATTATTTCCGTAAAAATTTTCCGCAAGAATCTCATCTTTCATTCCGTTAAGGATTTCAAAATATCGTTCCTGAAACTTCATTTCTCTGGCAAGTTTTCGACTGCGGCATATAGCTTCATAATCAATTTTTTTAGGAATAAAAATAAAGTCTGTAAGAAATCTGCCTTTTTCTTTTTCAAACATCAAATCAGCTTTTACAAGACGATTAACACTTTCTTCAACAAAAATCGGAGGTGCATCGACTTCTTTTGCAATTTCAGCAATATTTTTAGCCTGATCCCGACACACAAGCAAAATCTGACGGTCTAAAAGTCCGCTGACTGCTTCAAAAGCATTGTATGCGGCACCAGTAAATTTCAAATAATAATCTTCTATCTGAGATTCATTTTTTTCATTCTTTTGATTTTCCATATCCTCATAACTCTCCTTAAGTTTTTTTCGAGCATCCGAAAGACGTTTTGTTACAGTTCCAGTTGGAATGCTCAAGGCTGAGGATATTTCTTTAACACTCTGATTTTTTACATAAAAGCGAACAAGAATGTCTCTATGAATAGAAGCCAGTTGATTCATGCTTTTTGCAAGATTATCAATTTCCTCCTGATGAACATAATCACCAAGAGATTTATCGAATCCTAAAAGTACATTTTCAACATCATCAAGACTGATTTTTACAGGCTTCTTATGACGATAGAAATCAACAACTTTATGGCTGGCAATATTCCAGTAAAGACCATAAAAATTATCGATTTTCTTACCACTACGCAGAACAATCATGGCATCAATAACAATTTCCTGAGCAATATCTCTGGCATCGTCTTTATTAGCCACCCGTTTCCAGCAGTAAAGATATGTATTCTCTATCAGCTCATCTGTAAGAAGTGAATCCAAAATAAACCCCAACTTTTTGTATTTTTAGTAATCGATTACATAATTATAGTCGCAAAAAATTGGGATTTGTTACTTTTTTTGGGAAAATATTTTAAACAATCATAACCACCCGTCAAACGGGTGGTTTGCTCTTAGCCTATAAGGCTAGGTTCTCAAGCTGAGACTCAAGTCCCACGCT
>JAKSTL010000192.1 GCA_024402595.1 Treponema sp.
ACAGAATATTAAGTAAGGCTGCTGAACTTATTGAATCTTCCGCTGTAAGAGATGAGGTTTTTTCCCTGATATATGCATCAAAAAATTCTCCTGTAGAAAAATATTCATACGGTAAGGAAGGTTATGATATTTATTTTGATGTTTATTCTTTATGCGAGCAGTTATGTATCTATTTTAATAATCCGGAGTTAGATTTTTTATTTCAGGAATTTTACCAGGTAGAGAAAGATTGCATAGAGAAAAACTGGGCTTCTGACCGGGAGCGAGGAGGGCTTGGAGTTTATTTTCAAACGTTGGGAGCTGGAGGTTTGCTTCAAACTTCATATAACTCAAATTATGTAAAGGATAAAACTTATAATCAGATTGATTTTGTTAAAGACAGTTATGGCTATGTTCCAACTTTGAATCAGTCTGTCAGTTTTTTAGATAAATTGTTCTATTTTCAATTTGAGGAGTAGTCCATGAGAATAAGTGTGAATAGAAAGATTTTATTAGCGTGTGTGATTTTTTTATTTATCCCTGTCAGTAAGATTTTTAGTGAAAATGAGGCTCAGGCTGCAATTACAGCTGCTGCAGATCAGGGCAAGGATTTGGGGAGCTGTACCGATGTTGCTTTAACAGAAGGTATTAAATATGCAAAGGAAAATGGATTTACAGATGCGGCTACCAGAATGGAAGGGGAACTTGCCTCGCGCGAAGCACAACGTATTGAAGCTGCAAAGATTGCAGAAATGGCGGCGGCTGAAGCTGTTGAAGAGTTGATGAAAGAGCAGCTGGTACTGGATGAAGCAATTCAGGAATTAAAGAATCTGGAAGAACAGGTTTCTGAATGTCCGGATTGTGTAGATTTAGAGGTTCTGAAAACTGCTGAAGAGAAAGTTGAGGAGTATAAAAAAAGAGTTGAAGAATCAAAACAGAAATTGGCAGAGGCCGCTGATGCAATGAAAAAAGCGTATCTGGAATTAGGACAATTCTATGCGGATACTCAGCTTTCAGGGGATCCTGTCAATGTTGGAAATGGTAAGTATGTCGCAGAATATATTGATTTTGAGGCACAGGATTATGGCAAAAAATGGAAAATAAGCAGGAACTTAAATTATAAAAATTATGCAGAAGGTTTTGGTTTGGAATGGAGCTGTTCTTTAAGTTCAAGAATTATCAGATGTACTGCGGGGCCAATGGATGACAGTCTGAAAGAGATGGAAAAATGTTTAGATTCTATAAATAAAATGCTTCAAGTTTGTGAGGATTATCAGAAGAAGTTTTCAGGTTATCCAAATGAGAAAATCAATAAAATACATGATGATTGTTCTGCTTTACTTGATGAGATTAATACTTATAAAAAACTTGCTCTTGATGCTAAAGAGAAAAATCAGCTTTTAGATGAATTAAATAGATATGTCAGGTATGGAAGATTTGAAGATTATAAAAAATATTATTACCCAGAAGATGCCATTATCTATGTTGATGAAGATGGTAATGATTGTATTTTTAAATACAAGGCTTCTGGAACCTGGTGTGCTGTAAGTTCAATTACGGCTGCTCATACTGTAATTTATAGTCTTGATGAAAATCTGAATGTTTCAAATACAAATACTGCGGAAGGTGGATTTTTAGTTGAACAGGAAAATGGATTTAAAAGATATTTTAATTGCTATGGAATTTTAATAAAAGAAGTTGATTTGAATGGAAATGAAAATAATTATAGAAATCAGA
>JAKSTL010000193.1 GCA_024402595.1 Treponema sp.
TTCCTTCTACAATTCTGATTACCATTTTTCAAATTTCCGCTAAATTTCTGTTTGTCTGTCTAAAATATAATACCACAATCTGCATTTATCTATGCTTACTTATTGTCCATAACAGTTTTAGTTGCTTTATCTACCAGCTCCTGAATATGAATTTCCATAATATCAAGACAATCTACAGGACAATTATCTTTGTTTAAGGCTAAAGGTAACTCCGTACAACCAAGGATAACAGCTTCAATTCCATTATCATTCTGCATCTTTTTGATTACGGAAATGAGTTCTGCCCGGCTTTCTTCCTTTACAATGCCATATTCCAGCTCGTTGGCAATGCGGTTATGCACAAGCAGGCGGTCTTCCTTTGTAGGAACAAAAACTTCAATTCCTGCATTTGTAATGGCTTTGCTCAAATAATCTTTTTCCATTGTAAAGATTGTTCCAAGCAGCCCTACTTTTTTATAACCTTTTGCGAAGGCATATTCAGCCACCGCCTCTGGAATACTGATAAAAGGCTTTTTTACCTTAGGTTTAAGTTTGTCATAAACTACATGCATGGTGGCGGCGGTAAGGGCAATAATTTCTGCACCACCCTTTTCAAGATTTTTTATACGCTGCAGAATGTAATCGGCCAGCTCATCATATTTTTCTTCACCAACCAAACCAAGCGCTTTGTATAAATCAAGACTTTCAATTGCAATTTCGGGAAAAGCCTTTCCCCCGGCAGCCTTATTCAAACGAGTATTCAATTCTTTGTAATAAACCAATGTGGATTCAGGACCTGTCCCACCAATCAAACCAATTTTTTTCATCTTGACCTCAATTTTTTACTTTCAATTCTGCATAGGAAACATAGTGAAGAATATTAAAAGCTTCAGGATAAATATCCCTGTACTTTGCGTAATCTTTGGAAGTTTTCCCCCAGTCAAAGTTGTTGCCTTTATCAATATTTTCAAGTTTCATAGTTTTATTATAAAGTCATTTGATTATTTTTTGCATAAAGTCTTGGTTTATTTTTTTATTAGTGTCATGCTGAACTTGTTTCAGCAGCTATCTCTAAAAATTTGTATTGATGGGAATAATCATATTATAATCCGCATTCTTCTGCCTTTTCTTAACAATCTGTTAGTACACACTAACTACTTGACAAAGTTAGTGATAACTAACTATAATTCACCCGTCTGTTAGTTATAGCTAACGGGTATTTGTAATCGGCTCCTATTTACAGGTACTTGTTAGCTTTTCATCTTAGTGAGGCTTGGAGAAAAAAATGCCTATATACATGGCTCAAATTGGTGAAGAATATCTGGTAAAAAAAATCGGCGGTCTGGAAGAAACAAAACATCATCTTAAAAATCTTGGATTTGTTGTTGGCGCTCAAGTTAGCGTAGTTTCATTTATGTGCGGCAATGTGATTATTCAAATTAAAGATGCGCGTGTTGCAATCAGCAAAGAACTGGCAGGAAAAATAATTATTTAGGAAGGATATATGACATTAAAAGAAGTAAAACCGGGAACAACTGTAAAGGTTGTGAAAATTTCTGGAGAGGGCGCCATTAAGCGCAGAATCATGGACATGGGACTTACTAAAGGCGTGGAAGTTTTTGTAAGAAAAGTTGCACCACTTGGAGATCCTGTTGAAGTAACAGTCAGAGGATATGAACTTTCGGTTC
>JAKSTL010000194.1 GCA_024402595.1 Treponema sp.
TTTCAGTTTTTTTACTAAAAAAACTGAATAAACTAGAACTCTGTTATACCTGATTTTATTTTTGTAAGGTATAAATTTTTTAAGGACTATTTTTTCTTATTTTTCATTCATAAGAGTCGTTATTCGCTTTAAATTCGTGACAAAGATTACACAGGCACCTTGAATTTTAGTTGCATAAAGGCCATTGCCGACACTTCGATCGTAACCATGAACATTTTTTAGTTCATTGTTTTTTGCTTCAATCTTGTAACGCTCTTTAGAGAGTTCCTTAAAATCTTTTGTTTCCTGAAATTCTTTCTGCTTTTTGTGAGTTTCAGACATTATTGTGACTTTAAAATTTTTCCCTCTGTTTTTTCTTGGATGACATTCATCTTTATATGGACAGTTTTCACATTTTATTTTTGAAAAATTAAATGAATATCTTATGTTGCGACCTTTTCGTCTGTCTTTTATTATATTCATTGAATCCGCAAGAAATCCAGCTTTACACTGGTAAGTTTCAGCATCTTTGTTATAAATGAATCCATTTTCTTCTTCCTTTCTGTTTCCGTCTGTAATTACAGGATTTAATCTTGAAATCAATCTGAAATTTTCTTCTCCATCTTTATCTGTCTGATTTGCCAGATCCAGATTATCTTTTCCTGAATATGCCCTGTCTCCGATAACATTTTCAACCTTGATTCCATTCTTTCGGCTTTTTTCTACTAGTTCGGGAAGCTCTTGTCCGTCAGGCTTTTCTCCGCTTGTAACGATTGCTGCACAGATAATTCGTTCAGGAGTCATTGCAATGTGTGTTTTGTAGCCAAAGAAAGAGCTATCCTTTGTTTTGTGCCCGATTTTAGCATCTTCATCCTTTGATTTATAAAGTTCTTCCCTGGTATCTTCCATGGTCTCTTTTAATAGATTGAGTTTTTCTTTTACGGCTGGAAGATTTGGAACAACTGGCATATCTTCAATTGTTTTTACAAGAATTTCGCAGTATTCAATTTCTTTCTCTATTGAATCTTCTGCATTTTTTTCAGGCATCATTTTTTTTGTTTTTTCATCAGCTTCGTAAACTGCATGTCGTAATTTTTTTGACTGTTCCTTTAAAACTTCCCTGATTGGATGATTATTGTATCGTGATTTTGTATGAGTTGAGTCAATGATAATAGATTTTGATTTCATTATTCCTTTTTCAATTGCTATCTGACAGGTCTTTTCAATCAACATATCTAAAAGCTCTGAATCCTGCAGCCTCAGTTTTCTGAATTTTGAAAGGGATGAAGAGTCTATTACATCATCTTCGGGATTTATTCCAAGTAAAAATTTATAAGATAAATCGTATCGTGCTCGTTCTACCAGATCTACATCAGAGAGAGGGTTTATGCATTTTAAAAGCAGATAAATGAACATTCGCACTGGATCTTCTGCTGTCCTTCCATTTGTCAGACAGTATTTATTTTTCAATTCTTCCCGAATAAACGAAAAGTCAACAAGTTCCTTTATTTGCCTGAATAAGTGATTTTCTGGAATAAGCTTATCGTAAAGATCTGAATAAGGACTGAAATTTAATTCACTTTGATTGTTTAACATACAAACACCACCTTTGAAATTTTACTTTTTTCTGCGATGTTTGTAAATTCTTAAACTTCTTGATGTTTCATGGACTTTTTCAGTGGTCCCCT
>JAKSTL010000195.1 GCA_024402595.1 Treponema sp.
TGCTGGTAATTCCATATTTTTAGCTTGATTCCAGCCATCAGTAAGTTCCTGCTTAAAAATTAGTTGATGAAATAATAAAGAAGATTGACTATTCTAACATTTGTTAGATATAATTCTAACGAGTGTTAGAATAGAATGAATAATACAAAATCCGAAATATTAAATACCGCCTTAGATTTATTTTCGCAAAAAGGATTTTCTGCGGTTTCAATTAGAGACATATGTGCTGTTGTAAACATTAAAGAAAGTACAGTTTATTATCATGTGCAGAATAAAGAGGCAATTTTAGATGAACTTTTAGCGGAATTCCAAAATCGGTCAGAAAATTTGATTTCAAAAATGTATTCGGCTTTTCCAAAGCTATCATATGGAGTTCAAGCTGGGGAAAAACTTTTTCAAACAATTTTAACTGAATATGTGGATAATTATCTTGCAGATTCCTTTTGCAATAAAGTAATCCGGATTTTATTTATTGACCAACTGAATAATCCAAAGGTTCATGAGCTTTACAATTACTGGCTTTTTGAAAAACCTTTGGAAATTCAGCAGTTTGTTTTTACAGTTTTCAAAAATGCTGGCATTGTTTCTTGTGATGACCCGGCATTTGCGGCAGAACAGTTCTATGCCCCTGTTTTCTTTTGTTTTACTCGTTATCTTCTTTCCGGGGAATTAACTCAGAATAAAGTGGATCAATTCAAAAAATCAATTTTCAGACATATGGGAGAGTATTTTAATGAAAGTAAATAAGTTTTTAGGGATAATTATTTTGACCTCTTCAATTTTAACTTCATGCCGCGGTGTTCCAAAAGGTGACAGAACTTCTGAAAATTATGTGCAAAACAATCAGCGTTTTTTAATCATTAATGCAGATGATTTATGCTATGACCAGGCAACTAACGATGCAATCATCAAGTGCTATACTGAAGGAATTGTTACTTCTACAACCGCTTATGTCAATTTTTCAGATTCAATTAAACTTTTGAAAGAAACTCATCAGCAGTATCCTGATTTTCCAATTGGTATTCATTTGAACATAACTTTGGGAAAACCGGTTTTGCCTCCAGAAGAAATTCCAACTCTTGTGAACAAAAAGACCGGAGAATTTTGGAATGAAGATCAGATTTTGACCCACATTGCTGATATGTCGTACGAAGAAGTCAAAAAAGAAATCCATGCTCAGATTGAACTTTTCCGCTCATCGGGAGTTCCACTGGATCATCTGGATTATCACAATCATCTTCTGGCACTTTATACTCCTTATCATCAGATTGTGCGGGAAGAAGCTGCACGTCTTAATGTGCCAGTTAGAAATCCAGTTCCAATCAGTTCTTACAAAAAAATCGAAGTTTCAAATGGTGGAGGAAGTTCAGCGGCAATTTCCAAGCTGATTATTTACGGAATGCTTCATCCATTTAAATCTATTCCAATGATGAAAAAGGTTGGGGTTCCGGCTTTTATTGAACAGGAAAGGCTTACAAAAGAAATGGGTATAAAAACTCCAGACTGGTTTGTTGATGTTTTCTATGAAAATTCCACAAATGAAACATTTCTTTCTATTATAAACCAGCTTCCAGAAGGAGTTTCGGAAATTATGTGTCATCCTGGATCATCATCAAAAGAACTGGAAATTCTTACGGATGCAGAAGTAAAAGC
>JAKSTL010000196.1 GCA_024402595.1 Treponema sp.
TTTTTAAAAGTCCAACGGGAAGTGGAAAAACTTTTATGACTTCGGCATTTATAAATGAGATGTCTGAACAGCCGGATTGGGATGCTGATATTGCCTGGATTTGGATTACTTTTAGTGATGATCTTGCCATGCAGAGTCGAGATAAATTTGCACAGTATTTTAGTCAGAATCTTAAAAATCAATTGATTACGGTTGCAGATTTTAATCAGGGCAAACTTAATAAAAATGATGTTCTATTTTTGAACTGGCAGAAACTTGTTAGTACTAAAGCCGAAGACCGATTGCTTCGTCGCCCGGAAAATCCTGAAAACGCAAAAGAAAGTGGCTGCTATTTTGAAGATGTAATTGAAGCTACTCATAAAGATGGCAGACAAATCATTATGATTATTGATGAAAGTCATAAAAATGTTACCGATGCGGCATATACAAATGTAATTAATCCTGCAAATCCAAAAATTATTGTAAATGTTTCTGCTACTCCTAAGGAAATTCCTGATGCAAGTGCTATAAAACATAATAAAGCTGCTTTTGTAGAAGTGGAACATTCAGATGTTGTTGAAGAAGGTTTAATAAAAGAAAAGATTCAGTGTCAGGCAAGCGAAGATATAAAAAAACTTGGTAATACTGACTTGGACGAAGCTCTAATTGTTCTTGCTATGAATAAAAAGGCAGATATTGAAGCTCAGTTTGCACGCCTTAATAAAAATGTGAATCCGTTGGTTTTGATTCAGTTACCAAATGATGATAAAAAACTGATTGAAGCTGGACAGGAAACTAAGGAACAGATTGTATTAAAAATACTTCACGAAAAAGGGATTGATGACTCTAGAATTGCCCTTTGGTTTGATGGCAATAAAAAGAATATGGAATTTATTAGCGATAATGACTGTCCCGTAGATTACATGCTTTTTAAGGAAGCCGCTGGAACTGGATGGGACTGTCCACGTGCTCATATTCTTGTAATGTTCCGTGAAATTAATTCACCAACATTTAAAACTCAGACAATCGGCCGTATTTTAAGAATGTCTGAACCTGAGCTTAAGGATGATTATGTTGCGTATCCAGATTTACGCTGTGGTTATCTTTTTACAAATTATGACAAAAATCAGGTTGAAGCTGCAAAATGGGGTGATAAAAACAAACCTGGAGTTTACCTATCTCATCCTCGTTTGGGGTATGAATATTATGATTTTAATGGACTTCTTCAGGCTGATTATCTTTCCCGAACAGATTATGGTGACTTTGTGGATGCTAAAAAATTCCAGACAAGTTTTATGAAATCTTTTGATCAGTTTTTTAATTTTGAAGAAACTGATTCTGTTGAAAAATGTATTAATGCAATAGAAGAGAAAAATATTGAAGAAAATCCAACTCTGAATTATGAATTGATTGTTGATAGAGATTTAACTGATTTTGATAATATATTTGGTGATATTCGCAACACAAAAGACGAAGATTTACTGGAACACGAAATGTCCAGAAATGATATTGAAAAATTGTTTAATTATCATTGTGTAAAAGTTCTACTTCAGCAGCAGGATGAAGATACAAAAATAGGAAACGCGGCTCGTTCTTGGGGACCTTTGAAATCTGCACTTAGAATGTGGTTTAAAAAACGACTTAATTGGGGTGGAACAGAAACTTTTGTTGC
>JAKSTL010000197.1 GCA_024402595.1 Treponema sp.
TTACTCAGGAACAGCTGGCAGAAAAAGTTTGCGTTTCCAGAGTGGCCGTTTCAAAATGGGAATCAGGACGAGGTTATCCAAATCTTGATTCCTTAAAAAAGCTTTCCGAAATTTTTAGTATTTCTGTTGATGAGCTTTTATCTTCCAATGAGCTGATTGATCTGGCAAATACTCAAACCAAAAATAATTCCAGAATCCTTCGTTCCCTGATTTTTGGAATTACAGATTTTCTGGCAATCCTGCTTTTTATAATTCCACTTTTTGCAGACCGTTTCGAAGGCAAAATTGAAATTGTAAATCTTTTGAAACTTTCCCACATATCCGCGTTCGTCAAAATCATTTTTCTGGTGCTTACGGGCTGCAGTGTTTTATTCGGCGCTTTGGAACTGGCGCTGCAAAATATTCAGTCTGCTGGTAAACAAAAAACGGAATTGATTTTGTCAGGAATGTTCAGCTCTCTTGAAATAGTTCTTTCTGCCATGACAAATCAGCCTGATCCATGCATTTTATTTTTTGCATTATTTATTGTAAAAGTTCTGGCAACATTAAAAACACAAAAATAAAAATCGCAAGAATTTCGCCATATTTTCTCTTATTGCAGTGATAGTTTTTAAGCAGAATGCCCGGTCGCAAGATCGGGTATTTTTTTGGCGCCATCCTCTCCTTTCATGCTATAATACCTCATGCTTCCTTCTAAATACTTAGTTTTTGATTTTGGCGGAACTCTTGCAGATTATGAAAATCTTCCAATGGCGTGGGCAGACTACTATCCCACAGCTTTCGAATACGTTTCCCGCGATTTTAACATTACATTTTCCCAAACTGTCATTTCCCAAGCCACAGAAATTCTTAAAAGCTACAACGCCCGTTTCTACCCAAGAAAAACCGAAATCTCCGATACCACAGTTTTTGAATCAGTGAACAGCGCATTAAAAATTCCGGCAGCCCCAAAACAAATTGCCCAAAGCTTTTACAAGTTTTTCCAGGAAAAATTAGTTGTATATGAAGAGACTAAATATGTCCTGCAGGAACTAAAACAACGCGGCTGCAAAATTGGTGTATTATCCGACTTACCTACAGGAATGCCACACGAAAGCTTTCTGGAAGACCTTGCAAAAATCGGCTTTGAATTTGATTTGTCGTGCGTAAAAAGTTCCATGTCAGTTGGTTTTAGAAAACCTGAGCCAAACAGCATTTTTGAAATTGCACGTAAGTTTGACTGTTCTCCATCTCAAATTTGCTTTATTGGCGATGAAGAAAAAGATGTCCAAACAATTAAAACCGCAGGCGGGTATGCAATCTTAATAAATAGAAAAAACCATCCGCAGAACTTTGGTGAAGATTTGTGTATTTCATCACTAAAGGAATTATTATAATACTATTTTTTTATACTATACCCATTTCCATAATAAACATCAGAAAAATAGATATCTAAAGAACTTTTAGGTTGACGACACTCCAAAAATGATATGTACCCATAATACTGGACACATATTATGAACTAGGCAGAACGAATGGATGCTTCCCTGTATTTTACAGGAGGCATCCATTTTGTTTTAACTTGAATTCGCTTGTTGTTATAATAATCTCTGTTTGTTTAGTTAACTTATTAACATACCCAATTTTTTCAAAACAAAGTTCTT
>JAKSTL010000198.1 GCA_024402595.1 Treponema sp.
CCTTATGAAGTCTTTTGTTGCACTTGACTTTACAATCTACCGCCTTCCCCTCGCTTCAAACGACGCAGCAAGCTGCTTATGTTTTCCGCTACCCCTTCTGCGGGGTGTGTAAGGCGGCTGGCGGCCGGTGTTCTATAGCAAAGCGTTAAGAAAATTGCGAAAGCAATTTTTAGCTTTACTTACTTCCCGCAACGCCCCGTTTTTAAATCAATTGTTATTGACAGAACTACCCTATTATTTAAACTCTATATCATCCAAAACAACACCAAGCTTTTCCAAAGTTTCTTTCATATTTTCTGTAGTGGCCCAAATTTGCGGTTCATAACCTTTTCCCTCACCGAGCCAGTTATCTGGAATCAAACCATCCATTGGAAACTGGCCTGCATAAACAAATACATCCAGTTTTTCGTTATAATGTTCCCCTGTACCAAAACGCTGCACTCCCCCTGAATGAGTTCCTACAAGCTTTGTTTTAAATTTCACATCCTTTGTACCAAACTTATGCCACAATTCTCCAGAACTGAAGCTCCAGTTATCCTGCAGGCAGATTACAGTCCACTGGTAATAAGTATTATTCAAATAATTTCCGAAATTTTCGAGAGGCGAAATATTGCCACCTCTATTAGAACGTGCATCTAAAATAATGAACTCTTTTTTACAAGCATTCAAAACTGAAGATGGAAAAACCGTCATGTACTCTTCGCTAACACAATCATTAAATCTGATGTAATAGGCATTCTGAGTTTCTTTTTCAAAATAAGTACCCGCAGGATCTTTACTGGCAAAGGTTCCTTCATCTCTTGCAGTTGGTTTGTCAAAACAATAATCTCTGATTCTGATTGTAAAATGACAATCATCTATATATTTAGTAAAAAGCTTATGGAAATCCCGGGAATCTTTAACAGCCATCAGCTTCTTTTTAGAAAAGCCCTTTTCCTGCATTTCCGCAAAACCAGCATATGAACTGCTTAAAATATCCCAAATATACGAAAGCTCATCCTGATTTATTTGAGTTACAAAAAATCCGTCTGGAAGAAATAAATACTTGTCACCAAATTTGGAAGTTCCTATCTGCAAATCATTTTTAAGCAGATATTTTTCGATTTCTTCTTTATGAGAAACAAGCCACGCATAAATTGCATTGCTTCTGGATTGTCTATAATAAATATTAGTCCCAGTAAATTCTTTGAATGAGTCAGGTGCCTGTTTAATAGTATAGTAATAGTAAGCATCATGCCGGTTTTCTTCTATTACCCAGTTATGATTTTTCTGAGAACAACTAATTAATAATGCACTTAATAATAGAAAACAGAATAAACAACTTTTTTTCATAAACTCCCTCAGAACATACGTTTCAATCTGCGGTTAATTATTCCCAATATCAATCTCTGTTTGTATAGATAATGAATTATAACATAATCCCCAACAAAAAAAATCGGGCTGTCTCTTCGCTCTTATATTAAGAAAAGAACAACCCGATAAAAAAGGAATTTTAAAAACTATAAACTAAAAACTGTACTGAGCCTTTATGTAAATCGTGCTTAAATCCTTAAGCTTGCCGTAAGTTCCGTCACCATCTGGACCTGGAAGGAAAACATAAGTTCCAGCCGAAAGTTTTATCTGATCTGAAAGACTGTATTTT
>JAKSTL010000199.1 GCA_024402595.1 Treponema sp.
AGCGACCGCAGGGAACGAAGTGAGCGAGGACGCCGAGGGTTACTGAGCCACGGAAGGCACGACCCGAGCGAAGGGAGGGGAACGCTATAGTTGGGAAATGGAAGAAAAAGATTATAGGTACAGACAAAGTAGGAAAATATTTTTGTAGAGTTGGGTAGAAAAATTATTGTGTAGAAGGGGGATTAGGTTATGGCATCGGATTGTACAGTTGCAATTGATAATGGATTTATAAATTTGCGGGTTGGCGCTATTATCAGGAAGAATGGGAAATTTTTGATGGTTGGGAATCAGAAGGATGATTATCTTTATTCTGTTGGGGGACGAATTAAATTTGGCGAGACTGCAGAAGAAGCGATTGTACGGGAAGTTTATGAAGAAACTGGAAGAAAACTGGAAATAGACAGACTTGGTTTTATTCATGAAAATTTCTTTTATGGTGATTACGGAAGAGCAAATGACAAGCTTATTTATGAGGTTTCCTATTTTTTCTATATGAAAACGCCGGAAGATTTTGAACCAGTATGTGAAAGTTTTACAGATGATAAATCCAAAGAAAATCTTATCTGGGTTGATGATAAAAGTGAGATTACATATTTTCCGGAATTTTTTAGAGAGGAACTAAAAAATCCTGTTGATGGCGTAAAACATATTGTGACAGATAATAGAAAAAATGATTAAATTGATTACATAGGAAAATAATTTCCCACAATTTTTCGTATTTTTTCATGGCTAAAGTGTAGTTGGGGATTGTAAAGATAAAGATAAAGTTCTGTTAAGTTTCAGTTAAATATACCCATGCACCGATCACGTCAGTCTTTAAAATTTGTTTACAGAGCGTATTTCTATTGTTTAGAAAAATATATTCAACTAAAATTAAAATTATGAACAAAGAATGGTCTGATCAGAATAAACAAATGCAAAAATTTATCAGCAAGCAGCAGACTTTTGATGACGGTATAAAATTGCTTCTTGAACTGAGAGAAAATCTTTTTTTTCAGATTACGCAGATTGTAAACGACTATCCCGTAGAGGTGTTTTGGAAAATGCCTTATAAGAACGCGAAAGGATACCACAATTTAACTCTTGCTTTTTCTATATGGCACATTTTTAGAATTGAGGATATTGTTGTTCATTCATTGATTCTCAACGATAAACAGATATTTTTCAGTGGTGATTGGCAGGAGAAAATAGGAAGTAAAATCATTACTACTGGCAACGAGTTGCAATCTGATGAAGTTGAAGCTTTTTCAAAAGTATTGAATGTGAATGCTCTTTACGAATATGCGGGGGCAGTAAAAATCAGCACGGATGCGTTTTTAAAACAACTTAAATATACTGAACTAAAACGAATTTTTGGCGAAGAAGATAAAAGACGCCTCTTTGAAAACGGTTCCATTTCCCATGACGAAGAGGCTGTATGGCTTATTGATTATTGGTGCAATAAAAATATTACCGGACTTATAAAAATGCCATTAAGCCGGCATTGGATTATGCATATTGAAGCCATGCAAAGAATTAAAAATAAGCTTT
>JAKSTL010000002.1 GCA_024402595.1 Treponema sp.
TTTAAACAGTGGGTAATGTCGATTTTTTGTAAATTTTTTGTGGTGAATAGTTACACATATTTATTATTTTATGCATTACGAATCAAATACCGATTTATTCCTGTTATCCTCGCTATTTGATTAATTGAAAGGCCAGTTGATTTTAAAAAATGCAGTGTCTGTTTTTTAGTTTCTAAATTATCCCTATCGATAGAGAATAAATTATCGATTCCCAATAATTGCTTGATAAATAGCGCTTTTACCTCATCATCATCCCAATTCGTATGAGTATACGCTTCCATATAATTATAGGATTCATTTTCTTCCAAATACCTCATTCTATCCTCTTTTGAAGAAAATAATTGATTGATAAAATCTTGCTCTATCAATTCCTTATCATCTTCATAGAACAATGATTGCCACTGATATGTTTTATATGAACAAACACCTGCTTTCTCAGGATTTTTTATTATATATCGATATACATATTTTAAATCATCTGGAGTCTCTATCGGTTCACTTTTATATCTACCTTGAAATAAATGTCCGGAGCGCTCATACTTGTGATTAAAGCGATAAACATACGAACAAGCCAGTTTTTTGACAAAATTAGCCATTCTTTGATTTTCATTTCCTCTACCTATTAAAAAATGAATATGATTGTTCATAAAACAAAATGCATATATCTCAATACCTGTATCAACTGAATATCTTCTGATTCTATCAAGCATAAACTTTCTGTCGGAATCATCATAAAAGATATTCTGCTGATCATTTCCTCGCATTATTACATGATAAACACCGGATTCGACCATTTTCCTTGGTTTTCTTGACATTAAGTACCTCCATTATAAATATCTCCTTATTTTTCTAAAACCAGAAGAAATTTTTGAGAAATATTATAATTTGTTGTTATATGGGTCTGTCCCCATTCCATCCTCATTCTTCCCCCCCTCAATCTTTAGATTTTAATACTCCATTACACATATCCTAAATTATCTTCATTCATACCCAATATCCAATGAATTCCAATATTGATCCAGCAATGCTCCAACAGAACTGTCCCCTATCTAATACCCTATCTAATATCCCTCTCAATTAAAAACTCCATTTACATAACCCCATCAAATTTGTATAATATCTGTATAATTATTCATTCTTATTGCATAAATATACAATAAGTCTAATCAGAAGGTTTATTCTATGAGTGAAATTAAATTTATAGAAGGAGGAGTTTGTGCCCCCGAAGGATTTACAGCAAACGGAATGAGAGTCGGAATTAAAGCAAGCCGTAAAACAAACGATACTGCTCTTATTTTTTCTGAAAAACTCTGTAATGCAGCAGGTGTTTTTACAAAAAACCGGGTTCAATCAGAGAGTGTAAAATTATCCAAAAAACATCTTATCAATGGGAAAGCACAAGCTGCTATTGAAATCAGTGGAAATGCAAACACTTGTACAGGCTCACAAGGCATGGAGAATGCACTTAGAATGGCAAAGTCAGCCGCAAATGCCCTTGGTATTAACACAGATGATGTAATTGTCTATTCAACTGGGGTAATTGGAGCCCAATTTGATGTAACAAAAGTTGAAAACAATATCGAAATCCTTAAAAATGGACTTTCAAAAAATGGACATGAGCAGGCTCGTGTTGCAATTATGACAACGGATACTCATTTTAAGGAATGTGCAGTTCAATTTGTTATTGATGGAAAGATTTGTAAAATGGGAACCATGTGCAAAGGATCCGGAATGATTCATATCAATATGGGAACTATGTTAAGTTTTATTACAACAGATTGCGCCATATCTTCGGAAATGCTTCAAAAGGCTCTTAATTCATCAATTCTCGGAACTTACAACTGTGTATCCGTTGATGGGGACAGTTCTACAAATGACACCCTTACAATTATGGCTAACGGAATGGCTGGCAATAGAGAAATCACAACAGAGGGTCCTGATTATGACATTTTTCTTGAAGCCCTAAACAAAATGAATATTATAATGGCTAAAAAAATTGCTGCCGATGGTGAAGGAGCAACCCGTCTTGTTGAATGCAATGTAAAAGGAGCTGCTACAGTTGAATCCGCTAGAAAACTTGCTAAAGAAATCATTTGTTCCTCATTAGTAAAAGCTGCAATGTTTGGCAGTGATGCTAATTTTGGTCGCTTTCTTTGTGCAATGGGATATTCAGGCATAGAGTTCGACCCAGATAAAGTTAGTATCTGGTTTACAAGTAAAGCCGATTCCAAACGATACTTTGAAAATTACGAAGACTTTGAAGTACATGGGGACAGATCCCTTCAAGTTTACAAAAACGGAACCCCTCTTCCATTCGACGAATCTGTTGCAAAAACAATCATGAGTGAACAAGCTGTCGAAATCCTCGTACAATGCGGAGAAGGTTCTGCAGAAGGAACTGCATGGGGTTGTGACTTAACTTATGATTATGTAAAAATAAATGGTGATTACCGAACCTAATCAATCCAAATGGAGACTAATTATGACTGAAGAAAATACTTTACCTGTAGAAACCTGGTCAAATGTGCTTGTAGAATCTTTACCTTATTTCAAACAATGGTGTGGAAAAGTCGTCGTTGTAAAATACGGCGGTAATGCCATGTTGAATGAAGAATTGAAGGCTGCCGTCATGGAAGACATCGTCCTTTTAAATACAATTGGAATTAAAGTTGTTCTAGTTCACGGTGGTGGTCCAGAAATAAATAAAATGCTTGATAAAATTGGTAAAGAATCAAAATTTGTCGATGGACTCCGATACACAGATGCAGAAACCATGGAAATAGTACAAATGGTTTTGACTGGCAAACTGAACAAAGATATAGTAGGTATGCTTCTTCAAAAAGGCGGTAAAGCTGTAGGTCTTTCCGGTGTTGATTCAGGTTTACTCAGAGCTGTAAAAACAGAAAAAGATTTAGGTTTTGTAGGAGAAGTAACAGAAGTTAATCCCGAAATATTAGTTTCTCTACTAAACGAAGGCTTTATTCCTGTCGTTTCCACCGTAGCCTTGGGCGAACAAGGAGATACAGCCAGATATAACATCAATGCTGATACCGCAGCTGCAAAGATTGCCGTTGCCCTTAAAGCAGAAAAGTTTGTTCAGCTTACAAATGTTCCTGGTGTATTAAGAGATATAAACAACCCTTCAACCTTAATAAAACGCATAGAAAGAACAGCAATTGGTTCTCTAAAGGCAACAGGAATGATTGCTGGCGGTATGATTCCTAAAATCGAATGTTGTCTCACAGCCCTAGAAGGTGGAGTCCCAAGAACCCATATCATTGATGGAAGGGTCCCTCATAGCCTTCTCATAGAAATGTTCAGTGATCGTGGTATAGGAACGATGATTTTCTAAAGAAACACCATACGATTGTGTTACGATAATCGGATTGTGTTATCAGCGACAGTCTTGGCTTCATCTTCATCATGAGTAACCATGATGGCGGTAAAGCCAAGCTCTTTCTGCCAGTTTCTTAATTGAGTGGCCATTTTCTTCCGAAGTTCTGTATCTAATGCCGAAAAAGGCTCATCTAAAAGAACCAATTTAGGTTCCATAATCAAAGTTCTAGCCAAAGCTACCCGTTGTTTTTCCCCACCACTTAAAGTTTGAGGCATTCTTGCATCAAAACCATGGAGTTCAAAAAAAGACAGATATTCGCTAGCCTTTTGACGGGCATTTTTTTTATTAATTCCAACCGAAATTAAACCATAAGCAACATTATCAACAACATTTAAATGATTAAACAAGGCTCCAGACTGAAAAACCATTCCAATATCTCTTTTCGCAGGTGGAAGTTTTTCAATTCGTTTTCCATCAAGTTCAATTTCCAGCATTTTACCAGAATCAGATATATCATTTTTTTCCAAGCCAGCAATAATATTCAAAATCGTAGATTTTCCACTTCCACTATGCCCCAGTAAGCAAGTCATAGAATTTTTTTCACATTCCACTGAAAAATCCACAATTACAGAATCCCATTTTTTATAAATATTTCTTGCTGAAAAATACATTCTTCTCTTTCCTGCACAAAAGGTAAACTTGAGGTCTGTCCCCTCCCCACACATTTTAATCAAGTGGTCTGTCCCCCAAACATTTCAGGGGTCTGTCCCCAAAAAAATCCTCTATTCTAACAGTCCAATCACCATATATAGGGTCTGTCCCCCCAGCAAATCCCCCATCAAATCTAAAACGAGCTCCGATTTCCCAAAGAATCATTTTTTACAACATTCCACAGGGACAGTTCTATATTTTTATCAACATTAAGCCTGTCAAAAAGCGTCGGAAGATTCACAAACTCATATCCCTGCCCTTTCAAAACAGGAATCGCTTTTTCTACAGCCTCGAGCGTATATCTATTCCCTTCCATAACATGAAGAAGAAAAATAAGTCCATCCTCAGCCATTTCCAAAATTTTTTCATACCGATACTCTGCATCAAAATTGTTATCCCAGTCATTGCAGCCTTTTCCACAAATAAAAGGAACTTTTATAACATCATACATTTGAGGCCCAACAGAAATATATGGAGGTCTAAAAAACTCTGCCTTCTTTCCCATAATTTTTTCAAGAACCTCATCACATTTGGAATACTCTTCAGCAATTTCTTCTTTTGTCATTCCACCCATAGCAGGATGACTCCACGAATGATTCTGTATATCGCAGCCCATCTGAAGCGCTCTTTCAATAACCTTTTTGTTATCCTCAGTGATTTTATTTCCAATCAAAAAAAAGCTCGCTGGTACACCATTCTTCTCCAGAATATCCAGCATTTCATTCATAGTAGAATCGTCCCCCAGATTAGGACCGTCATCAAAACTTAAACACAAATATTTCATTGATTTCTCCATATTAAAATGAATTATGAGGGGCGCCTGCCCCTGTCTTCAACCCCCTGACGAGGTTTTCCGCCACCCCCTCTAACGGGCTTCAATCGCCAGCCCGTAACCCCTGGCTAAAAAATTTAATTGGGCGTTGCGGGCCGTTTAAACAAAATGCAGTGCCCGCTGGGTGGGTAGCGACCAACGAAGTGGGCGCGCAGGGAGGGGCTCCTCCCTCCTTTAATAATTTATTTTATTTCACGAACTCCATCGCCGGAACTACAGGCAAAAAATCCGCCGTTATAACCAACAACTGCTGTGTATTCTTTCTGGACATTTTCAATAAAAAGTTCTGCATCATCCTTATGAACCAGAGCAATTGCACAACCACCAAAACCAGCGCCAGTCATTCTTGCACCTATACAACCCTTTTGCTTTGAAGCCACTTCGACCAAAGTATCAAGCTCAAGTCCTGTTACTTCATAATCATTTTTAAGAGAATTGTGGGAACTGTATAAAAGCTGGCCAAGTTCTGTAAGATTATTAGCCTTTAATGCTTCCACTGCTTTTACAACGCGATCCATTTCTGTAACACAATGTCTAACTCGTTTTAGAATTACAGGATCTTTTATGGCAGATGCACATTCTTCAAACTGAACTGGATTAAGAGAACACAAATCCTCCAGATTGCCGGTATTTGTAACCTTTCCAGGTGTTTTTAAGTCAATTTTAGCAGCTTTTAGAACAGCAAGACCTTCTTCACACTGAGAACGGCGTTCATTGTATTTTGAATCAGCCAGACGACGCTTTTTCTTTGTGTTCATTACAATAAATCGATAATCGCCAAGGTTCAAAGGAACATATTCATGTTCAACTTTTGAACAATCTAAAAGTTCGGCTGTATCTTTCTTGCCCGTCGCAATTATATATTGATCCATAATTCCGCAATTAACATTCATAAACTCGTGTTCAGACTGTTGTCCCATTAAAGCAATATCTTTCCGTGAAATATTGAATCCATAAGTTTCATTCACTGCCCATGCAAAACCACATTCCAATGCAGAAGAAGATGAAATACCACCTGCGCTTGGGACATTGCTGGCAATCAGACAATCAAAACCGCAATTAAGGGTCTGTCCCCTCTTCTTCATACAGGAAAGAATCCCGTTCAGAAAGTTTGCATAATCATTTTTTTCATCAAACACAAAGGTTTCATTTACATCAAAGGTGAAGGTTCCTGGGAAAAATAAATCGTTATAGACAATTTTTGTGTCAGGTCTCTTACGAATTGCACAGTAGAGATATTTATCTATTGCAGCAGGAAAAACCATTCCTCCATTATAATCAATGTGTTCACCAATAATATTAATTCTTGCTGGCGAAGCAAACATTCTGATTTCTTCTTTCGAGTTCTGACCATAAAAGTTGATGAACTGTTCGCGTAAAAAATCTGGGGTTACTTCCTGTTTTTCTTTTGTTGTACTGCTCATAAAATAATTTTTCCTTCTTTATTTTTTATTCTTGTTGCATAATCAAAAACATCTTTTAACGGTTCTAAAAACTCAACGCCACCGATTGGCAAATGTCCCTCTGGATGTAAAACAAGATTTACATTATGAATATCTGAACCACTGGTCACAGGAAAATTATATTTTGCAGCATAAAGCTGGGCCAGTTCATTTTCATCGGGACGATTTCCTGCGTTATAAACCTCAACACCATGAACATCTCTTGGATGAAGATGAATTGCCTGAATATAATCTCGCAAACGGAATGGATGGGCTTGTATCATCAATCCATTTTGTTCGTTTACTGCTTGAAACAGTTCTTTTTGTGTCATAGTTTCAACCTGAGGATGAGCAGACAACCAATCCGGAGAAAGACCGTAAACAAGATAATCATCTCCATGAAAGGTTTGTTCTATTCCAAAGAAAACTTTGAAATCTGAACCAATTTCCTTATTGATTTTTTCGGCAGACTCTAAAGCTGTTTCATATCCTTTTACATACAGTTTAATTCTTTCTTTCCAGGTAAGATTTCTAGGAATAGCAGTGTTTCCACCAAAAAAATGATCTGTAACAAAAAGACCAGCATAACCAGCATCTATATACGCTTTAATATAATCAGCCCCAGAAGAAGTTCCGCAGGCACTAGATTCACGAGTGTGAAGATGGGTCTCATATTTGAATGTTTTCATGGGGGATATTATATATTATTTGGGGACAGTTCTCTAGTGGGAGATGATTATTCTTATTTTTGAAATAATCGTGAAACATCTTGTTCAAATGTTTATTTGGGGTCTGTCCCCATATCGAAAATGTATATGTAATCAGAGTGACATTAGTGACATTAGGGGACAGACCCCAAATAAAATGTAATTAGCATAGGGAACAGATCTTGTTTTGGAAATATACGGAATACCCAAAAAGACATAGGGAAGACATCAGGGGACAGACCCCTAAAAAAAATACTCTAAATAATTGAACAAAATGGCGTCGAGCGTGGAACACCGCCGCAGGCGAAGACCGCAAGCGTCAGTTTCTGATGCTGAGGACTTAGAGCGCCAGCGAAGTGTGGAAGGCGAGTTGTGGTTTTTATTCCGCTGAAATAAATAAGAGATTACTTTATCAGTCCTTGGAAAATTGTAGTAATATCATTTGTAAACTGAACGGTTTCTTTACGAAGATTTTTAAGGAAATCATTGTCATTTATTGAACCTATAACCGATTCCATTTCTTTCTTATTGCGGAATGTCATATTACGATAATAGTCTGTGTAATCTTTTTGGCGAGATTGGAAGGCAGCATTATAAATATCATAAGCACAAACTGAAACATCGTCAGTTATGTTGCGGAACAAATCGATTGAAAAATCTTCCACCGGGCGAGAATAAAGTTTTTCCAGAAGATACAATGCGTGCCGTGTCTTGTATTCATCGTAGGCACATTCGCAATATTTATAAAAATCGTGAACCTCTTCCCAAGTATTGATTTTACGGGCTTTTATTAGTTCAAACAACTCTTTTACTTTTTCTGTTGGAATTATTTGTCCACCTACATTTTCCCACTCTGTATAAAGTGGAAGTTTACGGATTCGTGTAAGTAAATCAATGGTAAGATAATCTTGATTCAAGGCTTTACAGAAATTTATAAATGTACAAATTGCGTAATATTTTATGATTTTTCTGTACATTTTATAAGCCTGTGCAGGTTTATTTATCTGAGCTCCATATTTTTTCTGACAGAGTGAATCAAAAAGGGTAAAATCTGCATCTGGATTTTGATGAAGATAATTCTTTGCAGACTGATATATTTTTTCATCTGTATTTGCAAAATCCATTATTTCATTCTTTTCTTCAAGCAAATACTGAGCTGTAAGTTTTATTATTCTATCCAAGGCCTCCAAAGTTTCCTGCATTGTATCTGGAGCAAAAGGATCTGTTTCTATAAATTGTTTTTTTATAACTCTTTTATCTCGTTTTGTAAATTTCGACTTATTTCTTGTGATGGCAAACATATCATACATAAACCACCAGGCAGGAACAATGGAAATAGCATTATCTTCTTGTTTTGCAGGAGAAACCAAAGCAAATGGATAGGGAATATCCATTTCATAGGGATAACTACCTTTTGAAACTAACGCAAAGGATGCAAAGCGTGAATTGTGTTTAAAATCACTACAGAGACCTGGCCAAAAACCTCGTTTTGCAAAAAGCTCACCATCTGGACTTCTGGAATTATGATTACTTCCAATCGTAGCGCCAGACGCAATGTTTGATTGTCCTTGCACTGTAGTAGCTATAAGGAATGACGAATTGTGATGCTGTTCGTGGAAAGGGAAAATCAGATTATTAAGAATTTCACAGCACGAAACAGTAGAATTATCTCCTAAAACAGAATTTAGTACCCTTGCACCATATTTTACCTGACAGTTTCTTCCTATGACAAATCGAACTCCAATAGACTGGTAAAAAACACGGCTGGCATAACCAAGTATACCGTTTATAAGTTCTACTCCTTCACCAATCTGAGATGGCTCTTCTTCTGATGAAAGTACGGTAATATTCTTAAGTTTGAATGCACCTTTAATATAAGCTGATTTTCCGACTTTTGTATCTTTTATGATGTTACAGTTTTTTACCACTGCACAATCATCTATAAAACCAAATGTATTGCGTTTCTTGTCATTACCGTATTCGGTCATTTCAAAAAATCTATCCAACAACTCTTGATCATCACGATAATGAGACCAAATATAAGCATCAGCAGGAAGCATATTTTCAAAAGGAAGAATTCTTCGCCCATCATTTTCATTTGCGACACCAATCCAAACACGATGAGCCTCTGGTTCTCCATCCTTCAAAATTCCATTTCCAAATTTCGAATGGTTTGTGCAACATAGCTCCTGAATATTAAAAAGGATTACTCTGTTACCGGTCCGATAGTTGTCCATATATGATACATTACGAATTACACAATCATCCCCGATAACGACATTTGAAAGTCTGGAACGAATAATACCAACCGTAAGATGAAGGTCATTGTATGTTACTGTTGCAGCTTTAAACTTTCCTAGGACAACAAATCCTGTAAAAAAAGAAAGATGAATAAGTTCTGGATCAAAACAATCTGGAGAAGCATCTACATAGAAATTATCCCAGGAGTCGTCTTCATTGTGGTTAAGATTTCTTTTGAGTATATCAATTTCTTCCGGAGTTAAATGCCTTTTTCCCTTAAGTAATTCCTGAGGAACTGAAAAATGAACTTCTTTTCGATTGTAATATTCTACCTGGACCATATCATTTCATTTTATACAAAGTTCAGAAGTAAAACAAGGGATTAAATATCCTAATTATTTGCACAAAATAAGAAAGAGTTTTGCAGATTTTTGAAATAGAAACTCAGAAAAGCAAGATAAGAAGCAGTGGGGGACAGACCCTGTAAGTTCCTAGAAAGACATATAAACTGATTCGGAATGATGAGGGGACAGACCTCTAAAAGATAAAAATGGTATCATGAGAATATGCATGAAATACAAAAGACGAAATACAAGGGACAGATCTCTATAAATCAAAATGCAGTCATAACAATTGCATGTGGGGACAGACCCCGCATTATTCTCGCATTATTTCCCCCAAACCTTTTTTCTTGTATAATAATCCTATGTCAAAACATTATGTCATTCCGGCAGCATTTTTCTTTTTCTTCTCAATCTTTTCCCTAAACGCATCAGTCTCGGAAAAAATCCAGGAACATACTCTAGAAAATGGATTAACTGTATTTCTTTTGGAAGACACATCATCCCCGTTTGTAAACATAATCTTCGACTGCAAAGCTGGTTCTTATCTGCAAACACCCAATACTACAGGCTTTTTCAAACTTTTTTCAAGAATCATTCAAGCAGAAAATCCAGATATTAATTTTTATGACATAACCTGTGGGGACAGTTCTACAAAATACACAATCAAAACCACTCCTTCACATGTATATAACTATTTAAAACGCCTCTCCGCTGCTATGTTTGATTTTTCTTTCACCGACGCAGTTTTGGAATCTCAGTTAGCAGAATTACAAAAAGAAGTTCTTGCAAATAACAATAACCTTCAAATCTTTATAAACTCAGCCATAAATACATGCCTCTTCCCTGAAAATCCATGGAAATTAAACGATGAACTTTATCCTGGGCTTTTTAATCAATCCAGCATAGAAAACGCAAGGTCAATCATAAAGAATATAGGGGACAGATGTTATACTCCAAAAAACAGCGCACTTTTCATTTATGGTAACATAAATACCACAGAAATCTTGGGGACAGTCCTCGAGACATTCGGACAATATCAATCCCCCTTCTCCCCAATAATTCCTTCAAATCAATCTTACAAAAATGATAATGATAAAAATATTACGAACAAAAAATTTGTTATTCATCATCCAGACTTTTCTTCAGAACTTATTCAAATCATTATGGAATATCCAGAACTTTCAAAAACCGAAAGCAGAATCATAGCATCCATGATTAACGAAAATACATCCGCTATAAAGCAGCTTTTTTCAACAAACGAATCCCTTCACTTACCTGGAATAGATTATCTAAATGCAGATTCGCTCAAAAATCGAAACAATTACTCATTAAGGCTTCAATCAATTTTAGAAAAAAACTCAATACAAGAACAAATTGCTTTATTTCTGAAACTTCTTACAGATAATTTGCGCAATTTTACAGAAAATGAACTGCAAACTGCACAAAATCAATTAATTCATGAACTCAAAAAAGATGATTCTGAACCTCTATCTTTTATGGAAACTCTCCCAACCATTTGGTCAACTTTTCCTTATGAACCATTTCAAGAGTATTTTCTAGAAGAAATTGCACGAGGAAAATCAGCTGTAGTTCAATCCTATTTTGCTCAAGAAGAGGAATTATCCCAATTAAATGTCAAAAAAATTAAAAATAATTTATTAGAAACAACACCATTTGTTTTTATTTTGCTAAACACAAAAGATTTTAACGATAATAAAAATGCTCTTTTGGAAACGGGTTTTCAGGAAATACAACTAAATGAAAAAATGACTTTGTGGCAAAACCAAATGCTTAACGAGCTCATTAAGAATAATTCTATTTCTCTCCAAGAAGAAATTGATAAAAACAATAATTACTATTCTAAGAATATTTTGGATCCACAGGGGGACAGACCCCAATTCATCTTGGATCCACAGGGGGACAGACCCCAATTCATCACAGAAAAAAAACTTTCATTGGAATCATTGGGGGACAGTTCTATAACATCAAATCCATCAGATAATTTTCATTCAGGGGACAGACCTCTAGATACACTCACAGGCACCATCGGGGACAGACCCCAAAATCTCCCCAAAAATCTTCAACCGCTCCATGAAAATACCTCCGATAACAATTACTATTACAAAAATCTCAACCTCATAACCAGTAAAGAACTTCCCAATGGTATAAAACTATACACAAAACCTAATTCAGAATCTTCAAAAGCAGCAATCCTATTAAACATTCAAGGTGGCAAGCTGGCATCAGCAGATTACAACGGATTCGAAGAACTGATGATAAAATTGATTTCAATGAACATTCAAAAGAACTTACTCAACGGGTTCAACAGCGGGCTTTTATCCGAAATGCCACAGATAGAATATGAGTGCAATCTTTCTTCCAGTTATATTTTGCTTGAATGCTCCCAAAGTGATTTTTATACAGCCTGCGAAATATTGTTCAGCGCTATGATTTATGATGATATTCCTCCCGCCCTTGCAGATAAAGCCGTTTCCACAATTCAATTCAACAAAAGAATCTACAATGGAAATCTTGTAAACCAAATGTTCAGTGCCGTCGTCGAAAAACTGATTTCCTCTCCAGAAAAAAACAATGATTTTGTTCAAATATTCGACAGTAAAAATGAAGTCCTTCAAAATATCTCATACACCCAGATTCTACAGTATTATCCATCAATGCTGGATACAAAAAGAATGTCCATTATTCTTTGTGGTAATTTCACAGATGAGTGCATCAATTTATTAAATAATACCATAGGAACTTTATCAAATGGAAATTACAAATCTCCTGAATATCATTTTCAAAGTGACTTTTCTCAAAATGATACTTTATCTGTTGATTTGATTCATAGTTTTTTCTCTCCTCCAAACAGTGATAGAAATGCTCCAATGCCTTCTGTTCTTATACCTACAACTGATTTTGCAGATCCTGTTTTATATATTTTTAAAACGCCATCAAAAGAAACAAAAGAATATGCATTGTTTGAAGCTCTACTGATATTTATTAAAAATGAGCTACAAAAAGAAATTGCTCTCACTGATAATCTTACCAATAGTTTACTTGAAATAATTTTCCCCTATGATTATATGGATTTTGCAACATTGTCAGTTCTTAATGTAAAAAATAAAGATGAATTAAATAATATTTTTTCTCAAACCATAGACAATCTTCAAAATCAACTGTGTAAAGAGACTTCGGAGAATGCTCATTTTATCATACAAAAGATAAAAGATGATTGGACTTTTCATATGATAGATTCCACAATTTCACCAAAAGGCACAGCAAAACTTATGCAAACTGGAATCAGCAATAACACTGTGACCCTTGATTCCACTTACTATTTGCAGAAATATAACTTTATAAACTCAGCTTCAATCAATGATATTATTTCAATTTTTAATTATTTTTTATCCACATCACAGTTAAAAATATTTTCTGCCCAAGCAAAATAATGTTCATCAATCCTAAAATATGAAGATTTTGTAATAATGATTTTTTCAACCGGGGTCTGTCCCCTTCCTAGTTCTATTCTTCTTTTTTTCTCGGGCAATACAGATTCACTGTGCTAGATCTTTTCCTATCGATAGAACATCAATTCTACTAACGGCCTTCCGGTACTCACTATCCGTTCGGCCGCTTCCTTCGCCTTCAAGCCAAAGGCTTTCCGTCTTAGTCCAGTGGCTAAATACCTCCACGCCTTCGCAAGACCTTTTAGTTCACATTTAATGTTAAAACAACTGAGACTTTTTAGAAAAAAACGGGGTCTGTCCCCCACACATATTCACAATTCATTATTCATGATCTGTCCTTTGTACTTCCTTCATACTTCGCCCCTACTTTGAGGTCTGTCCCCTTCAACCATCTCATTCCCTTCATTTCCATTGTCCTTTCCACCAGGGTCTGTCCCCCACACATATTCACAATTCATTATTCATGCCCTATCCTTTGTACTTCCTTCATACTTCGCCCCTACTTTGGGGTCTGTCCCCTCCATCTTGACTTTTATAAAAAAAAACTCTAGTCTATAACTATGAAACACATTTTCCTACTACTACTATCTTTTTCTTCTCAGAAATAACCGTAACTGATAGGTAGTGTGTTTATTATATTTTATTGCAAATAACAAAGACCTGTCGCAGTTGCGGCGGGTCTTTTTTTTGTAGTTGGATTTGTTCGAACCATTCTTACTAGTTCAACTACGCTATAGGAGTTTTTATGAAAGTAAACGGAAAGTACAAACCATTCGAGCCAGTTCCTGCATTCAACCGCACCTGGCCAACAAAAAGCATCACTCATGCACCAATATGGTGTTCAGTAGACCTTCGTGATGGAAACCAGGCCCTTATCAACCCAATGGGCGTTGAACAGAAACTTGAGTTTTTCGATTTGCTTGTAAAACTTGGCTTCAAAGAAATCGAAGTAGGATTTCCTTCTGCTTCAGATACAGAATTTAACTTTATGCGCCGCCTCATCGAAGAAAATCATGTGCCAGATGATGTAAAACTTCAGGTACTTTGCCAGGCCCGCGAACATTTAATAAAAAGAACCTTTGAATCATTAAAAGGCTGTAAAAAGGCAATTTTCCATCTTTATAATTCTACCAGCCCTGCCCAGCGCAATTACACCTTCAATAAAACAAAAGACGAAATAAAACAGATTGCCATTGATGGAATCCGTTGTGTAAAGTCATGCCTTTCCATGTCAGAAGGAACAGAAATCCAATTGGAATATTCCCCTGAATCTTTCTCTACCACAGAAATTGATTATGCATTGGAAGTTTGTGAAGCCGTTGTAAAAGAATGGGGCGATGCCGCAGACGAAAACCACAAAGTAATCTTAAATCTTCCAACTACAGTAGAATGTGCAATGCCTAATCAGTTTGCAGATCAGATTGAATATTTCTGTCAGCACATTTCAAATCGCCAGAACCTCATAATTTCATTACACAACCATAATGATCGTGGTGAAGGTGTAGCACAATGTGAACTTGGTTTACTGGCAGGTGCAGACCGAGTTGAAGGCTGTCTGTTTGGAAACGGTGAGCGAACAGGTAATCTTGATATCGTTAATGTAGGCTTGAATATGTTCACCCAGGGAATCGATCCTGAACTTGATTTTACCAATGTTCCTGGAATCGCCGAAGTTTATACAAAACTCACAGGTATGCCAATCTACGAACGAATGCCTTATGTTGGTGAATTGGTTTTCACCGCTTTCTCTGGTTCCCATCAAGATGCAATCCGCAAAGGTATGGCTGCCCGAGTTAAGATGGAAGAAAACGCCCTTTGGGATGTTCCATATCTTACAATTGACCCTCATGATATTGGCCGTCAGTACGAAGGAATTATTCGCATAAACAGCCAGTCTGGAAAAGGTGGTGCAGCATACATTCTCGAAAAGTTCTATGGTATTATGGTACCAAAAGCAATGCATCCTTTCCTTGGAAATGTTATCAAAAATTGTTCAGACAAATTGCAGCGGGAAATCTCAAATCAAGAAGTTTACGACGCCTTTGCTGATGCATGGTTAAATACACACACACCATTAACTGTAAAAGATATTACAGAACGCCATATCGAAGGTGCCCGTGGTTCAGATGAAGAAGAACAGGTAGCATGTATGGCAACAGTTGCTTGGGACGGTAAAGACTATGCCATTACAGGAAACGGAAACGGACCTTTGGATGCCTTCGTTTCTGCCCTTAAACAAACGCCCGCTCCTTTATTCAATATCGTTTCATTCCACGAACATTCAATTGGAGAAGGCGCAAATACAAAAGCCATGGCCTATGTTCATATTACAAAAGAAAATGGTGATGATGCCTGGGGCGTTGGATTAAGTTCCAATGTTGGACGCGCTGGTGTTGCCGCAGTTGTTTCTGCATTGAACTATAAAGCATAAAACTACAAATCAGCAGAAAAAAGCATATCCATAAGAACATCTGTTGCAGTGACAGGCAAATCTTCCACAATTTGCCAGGAAAAACAAACTCCCGCTACAACAGATGTTTTTTTATCCATTCTTCCTCCAATTCCCCCTAAAAAAACATCATAAAAGCCCTTTCCTCGTCCTAAACGCTTACCATTCTTGGTAAACGCCCGTCCAGGCACAAGAAACAACACTTTTCTCGAGATTTTATTCAAATCCACTCTTTCCTCTCTTGTAGAATCCGGCTCTTCTATTCCACAATAACCATTTTGCAATTCTTCACGAAAATCTTTTCCCACATAATAAAAATCCATTCCATTACAATCCGTGGTGACCTTTGGCAGTGCTACCTTTTTTTTATCTTCAAAAGCCTTTTTGAGAACTGTCCCCACATCAACCTCATCGCCCAAAGCCATATATCCAAAAATCTCATCACATTGTTTATAAGCGTCAGATTTAAGAATCTGTTCACAAATTAACTTACTTTCCCCATCGAGTTTTTTCAGATTTTCCTTCATCAAAAACTTAATCTGGTTCCGTATTTCTTTTTTTTCCATAAAATCCCTTCAAAATATTAAAAATCTTTTTATTTTTTTTGTAAACCTATTGACTCTTTTTTATAAAATCAATATTATAATATTCACATTCAACAAGAACTTTGGTTCCTTAGCTCAGTTGGTAGAGCATCGGACTGTTAATCCGAGTGTCGCTGGTTCAAGCCCAGCAGGAGCCGCTAAAAGACTTTTGGTTTATATAATCAAAAGTCTTTTTTTTATTTATGGGCATTTTTGCTATCGCAAAAACCAGGGGGTTCCGCGGCTTACCTACGGACGGTCCTTCGGACTGCACTTTTGCCCTGCAAAACCGCACCGCTCCATACCCTTTGCCTAGGGGTCTGTCCCCCATTGTGCTATTACAAAACTTCTTCTTCAAAGACAATACTCAAATCTTCTGTTAAAATTTCTTTCCAAGCTTCCTTGTATGCATCAAGACAACCAGCGGGAATAACAATTACCAAATCTTTCTTAAGATTATCTTTACCAATTTCAGGAGCAGTCGGGCTTTTAAAATAAATCTTTTCTAACTTATCACATTTTGCCAGAGAACTGTCCCCTATCGACTCAATTTTTTCAGGTATCACAATCTGTTCAAGATTTGAACATTCATAAAAAAGATTATCAGAAAGTCTTGTCATAGAATTCGACAAAATAACGCTTGCTAATTTTTTACAGCCCTTAAAACAACTGTCCCCAACCGAAATAACATTATCTGGTATTTTTATAGATTCCAAAGCTTCACAACCAGAAAAAACTTCTTTTGGTAATTCTTTAAACTTTTCATTTTCAGAAAGATTAAATGCTGTTAATTTCTTGCAATTATAAAAAACCGAATTTCCAATTTTAATTAACCTATCAGAATCTGCAATTGTTATTTTTTCCAGCGCTGAACAATCGTAAAACAACCCTTCCGCCAATTCCGATATTTCCTCAGGCAGCAAAATAGTTTTTAATGCCTTGCATCCTCTGAACACATTTTGTTCTAAAACTGTAACTCCTTCTGGTAAACTTATTGACTCTAATTTTGAACAGTTTTTAAAAAAATCTTTCGGAAGCTTTACTGTTGGTGATTTTTCATTATCTCCATATTTGTCATTCCCTGTATTGATTTTAACACTTTCAAAGTTCTTCAATTCTGTCAAAGATGAACAACCTTCAAAAGTAACTGTATCGGGGGACAGTTCTATCCCTTCTTTCAAAATAATCCTTTCTAATTTAGCACAATCTTTAAACGAGGGAACTGTCCCCAAACTGGCGGGAAGAACAGAATATTCACTTGCATTTCCAACAACACATATTTTCTCTAAGTTCTTACAGCCTTCAAAAGTATCTATTTCTTCCACTGTATTAGGAAAAGCAATAGTTTTCATAGTGGACAATCCGGCGGCACCTTTTAATTCAACTTTTACAACACTTTTTCCTGCAACAAGTTCTGGTATAATCAGTTCATTCACAACACTTTGGTAAGATAAAGTTGCATTATCTTTGGTAAGCCGAACTTTTACCTGAATATCTTCATTTCCAAGGTCTGTTTTCATATAGCTGGTTTCAAAATTACTGCATCCCCACAAAAGCAAAAAAGAACCAATTGAAAGGATAAATAAAAATCTCTTTTTCATCTTAAAACCTCTTTGAAGGAATCATGTATGTCATACCAACATTAATTCTATGAACTATATCCTTCTTTGTATCTCTCTTATTTTCATCAGGAATCCAAGGATGTAACAAGAAGGTATAAGACGCCGAAAATCCAATTCTATCAAATAAAACATACCTGATTTTTACAGGAATACCTAATCCCATAGAATAAATAAGTGTGTTTGTACTGTTTTCCCCAATTGTTTGTTTATTTTTGTACCAGCTTTGGGTAAAACACAATCCTGTTGCCAATGTTAAATCCGGAAATATTTCATACAAAAAGCAAATCTCTGGAGTATATATTGTAATAATTTTATTTTGTTCTTCTTTTACAAGGGTGTTTTTATTATTACTAGAATTAAAATTAGAAAATCCGTATTCAGCACCAAGAGAAATAGAAAGGCCAAATATTCCAAAATGAATCTCTGTTAAATCAACTGAAAAACTAATTTGAAAAAAATTACCAGGATTCTTCTTTTCATAGTTTTCCTGTGAAAAATAATCTTTGAATTGATTATCAATATTAATGCCAGCGCTTAAATTAAGATTTGTATAGACTCTATAATCATCAACCGACAATTCTGCTGTATTTTGAAAAAATTGAAAAGAAGCCTGCTCCAATTCAACAATCGAATCAGAAACAGGCTTAAAAGCCTCACAGAATTGACTGGCAAAACTGTGAGATGAAATAAACAGAAATATAAAAATTATAATCGCCCGTAGCTTCATAAGTTTATTTTACCAAAATAAACTCAACTCGTCGATTCTTCCAGTTATTATCTGTATCTTTTGAATTAACAACAGGCTTTGTACCGCCCATACCTTCAGTTATAACATTGTTTGCACTAACGCCTTTCTTTACAAGATAAGCCTTAATTGCATCTGCTCGTTCTTTGGAAAGTGGCATAAGAGCTCTACCCCAAACTCTTGGATTATCCACTGTTTCTTCATCAATGTTGTCAGAAATACGGTTTGCATGTCCTTGAATTGTAACTTTATAATCAGGGAACTTTTTAAGGATTTCTGCAATACGATTCAAGATTTCCACATTTTTCTGAACCTGTTCAGCTGTAAGCTTAGCATTTGTATTCTGGAAGTTTGCTGCATCAGATTCAAAAATGATTGAAGGAACTGCCATCTTAAGAACATTACCTTCGCGAATAACAAGAACATCTACAGGAATTACACCTTCATAAACAGAAGTCATTCCAAGATTGTCAGTTACTGTAAATGCATAAGGATAATCCATAGCAGACTGAACTCGTTCTGCATTTCCAGAAGCATCTTTCTGCAAATTACTCAAACCATCCCAAATGATTCGTTCTGTAATCTGAGATTTTCCTTCTGTCTTCCAGAATGCTTTTCCTTTTGGATCGTTAATAACAAAAGACCAATTCTTAATTTTTGCTTTTGTTGTACCAGTCAGACGAATGAACAAGTCATCATCCACACCATCGTTGTCCGGACTAAAGAACTCTGGAGCTGTCTGCACTCTAAGTTGAGGAGGAGTTGCTGTACAAATAAATGGAGATGAAACTGAACTTACTCTGTTACCTTTTTTGTAAAGTACATCCAAAGTACCTGTAAAGGTTCCTTCACATGCATTTCCATCTTTATCGGCTCCATTCCACTTAATTTCTGCTGGCAAAGATGGACGGTCTTTATCTGAAAGTTCATAAACAGAAGTTCCATCTTCTTGTCTAATATTAAAGTTCCATGTCAACAAATCTTCTGTAACACTAGCTCTTATTTCAAAAATCTGCTGGTCTAAAGTTCCATCATCGTTTGGAGAAATACCTTCAAACTCAGATGTCAGATAAAGTTTTGTTTCTCTGTTATCCAGCACAATTTCTTTAATAGCTGTACTGAATGTATTTCCTGCATCATCTGTTGACGAAATTACAATACTGTATTTTCCATCTGCTGCGAGATTTCCTGATTCATCTGTACCATCCCAGTCAAAGTTTGTCTTTACACCATTCCAAGAAGTTTTCTTAACTACAGCATTTTTTTCATTACGAACTTCTACATTCCAAAGTTTTTCGTTTGTACATTCAGAAATTACTACAGGAATATTATCTTGATTTCCATCGGCATCTGGAGAGAAATAAATCCAAGGAATCTCTGGTACTAAATAAGGAGCTTTTGTATCCAACTCGAAAGCTTGAGTGCCCGCTTCTGCTGTTGAACCATTGGCCGCTGTAACAGAAAGTTTTGCAGTATACATTCCATCATCACAGCGAACGCCATCATCACCATTACCATTCCAGATGAAGTTTGAAGGAAGTTTTTTGTTTTCAGATTTTGTATAAACTGTCTTTCCTTCTCCATCAGCAATTACAAAACTATATGCAACTACATCCTTTGTTTGAGTTATAGGATTAAAGGTGATTGTGTCTTTTACTTTGTTTGCATTTGGAGAGAATGCAGTTTCTGTCATAGCCAGTAAAAGCTGAGTTTCTGTAGTATCAAAAGTAACAGTATCAATTGAAGAAGCGCCACCTTTATTTCCAGCCATATCTGTTGCAGAAAGAACCATAACATATTCGCCTTTTTCTGCAATTCCACCTTTATCATTAATACCATTCCATACAATGCTTTCTGGTGGGAACTCGCCTAAATCATAAGAACGAACTACGGTTTCATCGGTAACAGATTTTATTTCTGCCTTCCAGTTTGTTACAGGAGAACCGTTTGAAGGTGTAATCATAATTGAGAAAGTAACATCAGCTTTTGCACCTGCACCAAAAACTTTGTCAGACACTCTAACTTGAGCAACAGGTTTTTCTGTATCAAGAACAAATACTGGCGAAGAAATCTTTGATGGAACATAGCCATTTAAATATTTAGCAGTTACATAAGCCTGATATTCACCATCTGGAAGTGGAGTTCCTTTATCATCATCACCGGTAATTGTAATTGCCGCTGGTGGGATTGCACCATCCTTTGTTTGATTAAAACTTTTTACAAGTTTTCCAGATTTATCTGTAATTCCAACTTCCCATTCTGTAAGCTTATTACCAGTTTTTTCTTCTGGAACTGGAATTGTAAGATTAAGCATAACCGAAGCTAAAGAACTGTCTGTTCGAGGAGAAAAATATCTTGAACCGTTGATGAAAATATTTGTAGCTGGCTTTTCTGCTGAATAAATGATATTTGAAATTATAGACTGTGGAGCTGTGTTTCCGGCTCTATCGGTAGCTGTAATTTCATAAGAATAAACACCGTCAGGAATCTGAGTGCCTTCATCATCTGTTCCCTTCCAACTGATAGTTTCTGGGGCTGCATTTATCCATTTATAAGTTTTGAACACTCTTCCGTCAATGCCTTTAAACACTGCGGTCCATTCATCTTCAACAGAACCTTCCTGGGTAACTTTGAAGGCTGCTTTTGCTCCTTCACCAAATATTTTATCTCCTGGCTGATTAAGTTCAATTTCAGGAGCTACAGTATCAACTACAATCGTAAACTCTTTTGTACGACCTTCGTTACCATTATCATCAGTTGCGGTCAAATAATAATAATATGTACCGTCTGGAGCTGTTTCACCATTATTCATAGCTCCATTCCAAATAATCTGCTCTGGAATCTGAACTCCCTGTTTTTTTGCAAGAAGCTGTTTAAAGAAAGATTTAACTGTTAATTTTGAAGGAAGAGCCACCTTGTTTTCGATTGTTCGGACTACATTTTTATTTTCGTCCATAATAACAAGGCTCCATCCCTGAACATATCGTTTGTCGCTAATACCAGGACGAAGCACTAATTCATCCTGAATACCATCGTTGTTTGGAGAGATATAATAAGTTTTAGGAGCAGCAAAAAGTCCTGTAAGAACACAACCTGTAATTACTAAAGCTAAAAATATTGATTTTTTCATTATTTTTCTCCTTCTGTAGACTCATTAAGGGTCTCATCTGTAAGTTCTTCATCATCAATCCAAAGTTTGATTACCGGTGGAGTCTTATCTTTAAGACCAAGATCAACATCAGCACCAAAAGAAACTGCATTTATTCCACCATAAAGCTGTTTCCATGCACTATTTACAGACATTTCACTCTGGCTCCATCCATTTTTTGCCAGATATTCGCTGTTTTTTACATCAAAAGTAAATCTGAATGTAATGCCAACAGATGGAATTACATTTACATAACCCTTTGCCAGCTCCAGTACATTAAACTTATCGGAAACACTCACATAGAACATATCTTTTATAGAAAGCTGCAGGCCCATATCCGCAATAAGATTCATAAACATTGGAGTTGTTAAATCAAAGGAACCAGCCAGCTTTATCACTTTGTTTGAATAGAAAGTTCCCGCTGCACCAGCTTTAAGTGTTGCTATGGTTGGAAGGCCTAGTTTTGCGTCATAAAGTGTAGCGCCATCATCTGTTTTTATTCTTGGCAAAGTTGTGTGATTAAGATTTTTACCAAGATTCAAAAGAGATGCTCCAAATCTAAAGTCTTTTACTGGACCAAGATTTCCCCACACATACAAAAAACCAAGGTTTGCGGAAAGAAGCCAGTCTGTATCTGCACCCCAGAAAATGCCTGTGTTCAGATTCATTCCGATATCAAGTTTATCTGTTATTTCCTTTGAAAGGCCAGCTTTCATGGTCATTGAATTACCAACATTCAAAGGGTCAAGAGAACAGAATGTTCCGTTGTAATAACCGGACAAAACAGCCCATTTAAATGGAATTAAAATACCAGCCTGTAAAGCATCTCCGAACTTTTCCCCATCACCAGAACCAAACAGTAAAGTATTTGCAAGATTCAAACCAACCCGTTGATTTGAAGCGGTAAGGGCTGGATTTACATTCATTGCTTCAGGACCAGCGTAAAACAATCCTCCTCCTGTAACAGAAGCTCCATTTGAAAGAGTTCGTGGACTTGAAAGCTCATAGAAACTGTCGCCGCCAACCGATGGATTGTAAAAATAATCTTTTGCAAAAGCAGTGTTTAGTAAAACAAAAATAGAAAGCGTGATTATAGCAATTTTTTTCATCTTCATTTCTCCTATCTCCTATTTTTTATAGAAAGATTTTTATGCAATTGATTTATCTCCGAGATTTTTGTAGGACTTTTAAAAATTTCTTTTTAACCGAAATATAACACAGTATTATAAAGAATGGTTACAGTTTGTTCTATAAGTATTTTGTATTATACAGGCTTATTATATTTATAGAAGATTTTATCAGATTCATTCATCAAAGTTATATTTTTACCATATTTATGGCGGTCTTTAATTGAGCGGGTCATGCTTTATGTTGATAATTTGAGAAAATTGACATATATTAATAAGATATGAGTTCAACTAATAAAGCACCTAAAAATAAGTCATCATCTAATGCGAAAGAAGGATTTTTTCAAACTCTCATTAATAATCTTTTTAATTCCAACAGTCCAGAAGCAGAATTAAAAAGAAAGATGAAGTCTATTGCAAAGGCTCTTTCTAAGACTAAATATCATGTTTTTTATAAGCCTGCAACTTTTGAAGTTCTGCCTCCTTTTGCTAAACTTTTTTATGATATTTATAAAATTGTAGCCTCAGCTCAGATAATCTTCCGGGGAAATCAGAATCCTAACTTTTTTAAACATCAGATTGTTAATTTTTCACTTTCTGAACATCAGGTTGAACTTCTTGAACATTTTGATGAACACAAAATTATAGAAATGTCTAAAAAACTTCCTGCCGAAAAATTGAAGGAACAAGTGGAAGCTGATTTAGTTCAATTTTCTACAGAGTTCACCACTGAAAGAATTAATAAAATAGAAAATATTTATACAGCATTTTCACTTTTTAATGATTTTTGCAGTTTTGATTATTATGCCTTGTTAAAAAAGTTTGCTTCATCTTTGCAGGAAAATAATTTCACCGATGTTCCTAATTTTGATAAATTAAATGCGGAATATATCGTTGATGATTTGAAAGATTTTTGTTTGATTGCTTATCCTATCACAAACGAAACCATTATTTGGAATGATTTGTTTGAATTTCTAAAAGCTTCATATTCTGCCGATTTAGTAACTCTTGGAACCTGGAAAAAGGTCGTTGCAAAAATCCGCGCCATACAAAGTTCATCCGCTTTTGAAATGATGATTCGTCATATTTCACGAAATCCAAAGTACATTACTGATGTGCGCACAAACATTCCAACTATTGTAGATTCTTACACCGAAAAAATTCAGTCAGATACTCATGCTATTCTTTCTCGTCTGGTAAATCAGGAAAAAGAATCTAAAGCCGCAAACTTGTGCAGTCAAATTTTTGGTGAAACAGAATTAAAAGGATTAAAAAATTATGTTCCAAGTGTAAATTCTAATTTGGAACGAAAAAATTTGGAAACTTTCTGTTTTTGCGAACCTTTGAATTATCTTAAGGTTTTCCTTGTGGAATTTGTAAAAAAAGATATTCGGGAATTTTTTGATGTTGTGGTTATTCGCGGACAATGGGATTCTCAACTTTCTGCGCCAATGTCAAACGCTTATCAGGAACTTTTGAAAATTTCTGATGAAATTACTAAATTTGATAACGCGGTGGCAGAAAACGGTTCTATTGGTACAAAAATTAAAACAACTTTACCAAAGGTTGGGCACGATTCCAATGCCGAATCAATTATGAACAGAATTGTTATTGATACAAATGAAATGGCAAAACATTATATTCTGACTTCAACACAAGATTGTATTACCATTGGGCGAACTGTAAAACAACTGATAGAAGATTATTCTAAACAAAAACCAGAACTTATTTCCAACTGGCGTGAACTTGAACGATTCCTTGACCATCCTATGAAAGATTTTTCTGTTAATATTTACAAAAAACTCTATCTGTTTGTTCAGCTTATGCAGCAATATTTGGGAAAATAGATTTTCTCTTTACCAATCATAACCGATTAAAAAAAGGCTGTCTGAATATGATTTTTATTCAAACAGCCTTTTCTATTTTTTTATCTTTGATTCATTAAAATTGCTTTTTATCTATTAGCCTGAAGTTTATTTGCCAAATGAGTTCCTATCAACTGAATAACTTCGACCAAAACAAGAATAACAACTACAGAACCAATCATATATTCAACACGATAACGCTGATATCCATAACGGATTGCCACATCACCAAGACCACCACCACCAACGGTTCCGGCCATTGCTGAATAACCAATTAAGTTGATAATTGTAAGAGTAATTCCATTTACGATTGAAGGTAATGCTTCTGGCAATAAAACCTTAAAAATAATCTGTTTATTGGTAGAACCCATAGCCTTTGCAGCCTGAATAACACCAGGATCCACTTCTTTTAAACTAGATTCAATAACTCGAGCAACAAAAGGTGCGGCGGCAATAGTTAAAGGAACAATAGAAGCCTTTGTACCAATTGCTGTGTGAACTATACCCCTTGTAAACGGAAACAACAAAATTACCAGAATAACAAAAGGAATTGCTCTCAAAATATTTATAATTACTGATAATATTTGATTCAGAACTTTTCTAGAACGCAAACCTGTAGTGGGATCACTGGTGCAAAGTAAAATCCCAAGAGGAAGTCCTAAAATCAAACTGAAAATTGTGGAAAAGAAAACCATAACAAAGGTTTGCCAGGTTGCAGTTCCAATTACCGATAAATACTTTACCATTTCTGGATTCATTTTTTACCTCCAAACCTATCCATTTAATTTATTAACAATTAGCCCTTTTTCTTTTAAGAAAGCAAGCGCTTTTTCAACTTCCTGCTCATCGCCGGAAAAATCCACAACCATTTTACCAACAGTAGAATCTGTAAGCTGTTGAACTCCCGCAGCCCGAATGTTAAATTCTATATCAAAGTTCTTTGCCAACAGACTCAAAACTGGAGCATCCTGCAAATCACTTGGGAATCCCAATTCATAAGCTCCACCTTCCTGGGACCAGCGAACAATTGAATCATTTGATTTTGATTCCGCAGAAGGTTCAGAAGCTTTTCCAATATTAGAAATAAACTCTTTTGTCACAGGATTTTTTGGATTAAGGAAAATATCATTTACACTGCCTTGCTCCACCACTTTTCCATCGTTTATGACAGCAACTTGACTACAGGCATCTCGGACAACTTCCATTTGATGTGTAATCATAACAACTGTAAGATTCATCTGAGTCTGGATTTTTCGTATTAAATTAAGGATTGATTTTGTTGTTTGTGGATCCAAAGCGGAAGTTGCTTCATCACAAAAAAGAATATCTGGATTATTTGCAAGAGCACGGGCAATGGCAATTCTCTGTTTCTGACCACCAGAAAGTGTACTTATGCGGGCATTTTTTCTGTCAGAAAGTTCAACTATTTCCAAAAGTTCATCAACTCTTTTATTAATCTGTTCTTTTGGAACTCCACAGATTTCCATTGGATAAGCAATATTTTGACCCGCAGAACGAGAACTAAAAAGATTGAAGTTCTGAAAAATCATTCCTATGCGACGACGATGAAGAACTAAATCATTTTCAGCAAGATTGTCAACTCGTTTTCCATCATACAAAACTTCACCAGAATCAGGATGCTCCATCATGCTTATTAAACGAACTAATGATGACTTACCGGCACCACTTTTACCAATTATCCCAAATATCTGATTCGAGGGAATTGTCAGAGAAACGCCATCTACAGCACGAACCTGAGAAAGACCATCGGCTGAAGTATAGGTTTTAACCAAATTATTTAACTGAATTTCCATAAAGAAAAATTATAGTGTATAGAGAATCAATTTTCAATTGAATAAAAATGCCTCGTCAAAAGGTCTTGCCAACTATTTTAGAACAGAATCTACAAGAGCTTTAAAATCTGGATCCTGAACAATATTGTCATAAGAAACATCTTCTATAATGGAATAAACGCCGTCTGTTTCTACAATCGTGTCAGCATTTAATACGGAAATAATTTCCTGTGATTGACCAAAGGTTGTCATAGAAAAAAATGGATTTTTAGAAATTGAATTATCTTTTTTTTCATTTTCTGTGCATTCATCCAAAGATTCCAACTCCTGCAAATCTGTATCAGGAATAAAATCCAGTGATGAAGGAACAAAATTGCTGGCAGTTTCATGAGATTGGGTGGAAACATTAACATATTCATCGCCCATACACAAATCTTCCGCAAAAACATTGTTTACCGTGGCAAAATCATCAGATTCAGCACCTATAAAAGTTTTTTCACTGTTTTTTGAATAAACAGGTTTTGGAGGAATAACATTCATCAAAGAAGGTCGAAGTGGAGAAACATTGGAATCTGCAGGTTCTAAATCTTCTAATTCTTCCAATTCCTCAGCTTCTTCAACTTCCTCTAAATCTTCAACATCATCTGGATTTTCAACATCTTCCAATTCAGCTAATTGTTCAGGCTCTGGTGTAATTATATCAAGCAAAGGTTCATCTTGAGGAAGATTTTGCAAAGTATCATCGGAATCAATATCAGAAACCATTTCCATAACTTCCATTATAAACCCAGATTCTTGATTTTTAATTGTTTCTTTCTCTATTTCTACCGTATTTTCCCATTTAGATTCAGCTTCTTCCATCAATTCTAAATCTTCAGATTCATTTTGCTCAATTTTATCTAACTCTGAAATCAAACTCATATTTGAATCAATTTTTTCCTGTTGAAAATTACAATCTTCAATTTCTTCAAGGGTGCCCAAAACTTCAGAATAATTTTGAACTTCAGGTGATTTTAATTCTTCAAGATAATCGTTGGAAGAGAGTTTTCGAGCCTCTTTTATATAGATTTTTTCTTTTGCCTGATTATTCTTCTTTGTCTGATTAGATGATTTTTTTCTTAATCCAAGCAAACTGAAAATAATAAAGAAAAGCAAAAAAAGAGCTGCAAAAGTGGCCGCTACAAGTTCATAAAAAATCTTAATTGGAAGATTAAACAGATTGCTTTCAACAAAAACTGTAGTTTCAACCATCAAATTATTGGAAGAGTTTTTGTGCAGAACAGAAAAAGCATAATATTCCTTTCCATTGGTTGTCGACAGATGAATAGAATTACAATCATCAGAATTTTTTAATGTTTCAAGCTCTTTCCACCAGCCAAAGATTTTTTCTTCCAAGGCTTCATCAGTTTTTTTAAGCCCAAAAACAAAGCCCCCTTGTAAAGTTTGGGAATCACTGAGCATTAAAAAGGAATCATTATGATTAACAAAAGAGTTATTCACAAAAAATTGTTCAAGACCGTTTAAACCAAAATAAAAAACAAAAACAACATCGGTTTTTAGAGAATCCACAGCACAAGGATAAATCACAAGCATTCGACTGTTTTCTCTATCAAAAAGCACATTACCATCAGAAGATTCTTTTGAACTAAAAAAATTGCGCAATTTTTCAGAAGAGATTTCTGCGGTTTTTCCCTCAATTTCGGAATATCGTTTATAAACATTATGTGTAGAAGATTTTGAATCAAAAGCAAAAGTGCTGTAAAAAATATTTTCGCAAGTTCTATCCATAACCCTAATGCCATTAAGACTTGGAAGATTTTTTTCGGCAACAGAGTGAACTATTTTTTCATATCCAACATCTGAAACCTCTGAAAGCTCGGATTCTAAGGTGGTGAGGATATAATTTATGTAAGAGCTGCAACCTTCATTTAATTCTTCAACAAAGCCTATTTTTTCTGTCATTTTTGGTTGAACATAATAACGGTTTTCAAGTGAGGGAATAATTTTTTTCTGGCCTAAAAATACACACAGAAGAAGAATAATGAGTGAACTTATTAAACTAAAAATTAACTTTTTTATAAATGACATCACTCTGATTATCTTTTAAATAGGCGAAAAAATCCACTGTTTTTTTTAGGGCAAATCCATGAAAAATATAAAATAATTTCACAAAATGGATTTTTATGGTTGGAAATTGGTTCTACAGGGGGGACAGACCCCTAGAAAATTGGTTTTGCTGAGGGGACAGACCCCTTGGATTTTTGTTGAACAAAGGGTAAACAAAGGGGACAGACCTGTGTAAATATCCAGGCGTTTGGGGACAGATCTCTAGGAACTGAGGGGACAGACCCCCTGAGTATAAAAAAGTTTCCGTAATTGGATGAATGAATTAGGGGACAGACCTCTATAGATTAGGGGACAGACCCCGTAGAACATTCTGACAAAAACCACTTATAAACAAAATGGTCTTGCGAAGGCGTGGAAGGGAGCCGAAGGCTGCAACCGGAAGGAACGAACCGCAGGTGAGTGACTGAGGATGCCGCGCGTTAGCAAGCCCTGGAAGGCCGTTCTGTGGTTGGAACGAAAGCTTTGTGGAAGGGATATTTTTTATAAAAGGAATTAGCCCAGTCTTTTTATTGTTTTTCTTGTTGAAATTATTCATTGTAATTTACTAATTCTTGAAGTATATTTTATCTCATGGTTGAAGTTGAAAAAGAACAAAACAGGGTTCCTAGAGCACTGCTGGTAGGAGAACCTGGAAATGATTTACAGGAATTAAAAGGTCTGGTTTTAACGCTGGAGATGGATATTGTTCAGCGCTTAACATTAAATCGTCTGGAGGTTCAGCCGCAATATGGGATGGGAACTGGTAAAGCGAAGGAAATTGCAGAGCTGGCAAAAGAAATTGAAGCAGATTGCATTATTTTTGACTTTAATCTTGATCCTCGAAAGCAACGAAATTGGGAAGAACTAGCTGGCATTTCATGTTTTGACAGACAGGAAGTTATTATCCGCATTTTTGCTCAAAGAGCGCAAACAAAAGAAGCTGTTCTTCAAGTTGAATTGGCACGGCTCAACTACTCTCTTCCACGGCTAGCCCACATGAGAAACGATTTTGCCCGACAGCGTGGTGGTGCTTTTGGCGCAAAGGGTTCGGGAGAAACTCAGCTTGAATTAAATCAACGACTGATTCGCGATAAAATTGTTGCTACAAAAAAAGAACTTGCCGAAATTGAACTGAATCGTCAGACCCAAAGAAAACAACGGGGTAAGATTCCATCCTGCGCTTTGGTTGGATATACGAATGCTGGAAAATCGAGTCTTTTGAATGCTCTTACTGGCGCCGAAGCTTTTGTAGAAAACAAACTTTTTGCCACGCTGGATCCACTAACAAGACAACTGCCATTAAATGACAGCGCTGGTGCTTTAATTACAGATACGGTTGGATTTATTAGCAATTTGCCTCATCATCTTATTGATGCCTTTAAGTCTACTTTGGAAGAAGCGGTTTATGCTGATTTGCTTTTAATTGTGCTTGATTCTGCTGACGAAAATGCCATGCAGCAATATAAAACTGTAGTTTCTGTTCTGGAAGATATTGGTGCAGATAAAAATCCTCGCTTAATTCTTCTTAATAAAATTGATAAAGCAGAAGAAGCGGGTTCTGAAAATCAAACTATAAAGAATAATTATACTGCTTTGCGACATCAATTCCCTGATGCAATTTGCGTTAGTGCTAAAGAAGAATATGGTTTTGTGGAATTAAAGGATAAAATCTTTGAACTTCTTTACGGAGAAATAAATGATTATGTAATTCCAATTTCTTCAACACCGTTAATCAATGAGCTTAGAAAAGCTGGTTGCATTCAAAGTGAAGAATGGTTGGATGATGGGGTTCATATTACAGCAAGAGCAACAGGTCGCTTGTATGCACTGGCTTCTCCGTTTTTAATCAGTCAAAGCAGTGAGTAAGCTAAATTGAAAGATTTATTGAAAATGTCAAAGTCGGAAAAAACTAATCGGTATGACTCTAATAAAAATATTCAGCAGAAAACTGATGGTTTTAAGACTTTGAATGTATTTCTTATAATTATCATTTTTTTTCTTCTTGTGGTGCTGATTTCTGGTTCTGTTGTGGGGTTAAAAAACAGAAAAGCCGCTCAACATTTGGAAGAAAATAATGATATAGAAACAATCTCTCAAAATACTGAGTATGATTCTTACAAAGGTCTTGGTCAACTTAGAATTATTACAGCGCCCGAAACTGATGATGGCTCTGATTTTGGAACAGCTATGGTTATTTCTCCTTGGTTTACTTATCCTCAAGAAGATAAAGTTCTGTTTGAGGAGCTATCAAAAAAAAGACTTAAGCTGATTGAAAGTGTTAATAAATATTTTTCAGATAAAACAAAAACTGAATTAAATGCTATGTCGGAAGAAAAAATAAAAGCTGACCTTTTAGAAGAACTAAACAGTCAGCTTTCACTTGGAAAAATCACCGATATATATTTTTCTGATTATATATTTTTAGAATAGATTACAACTGAACGCCGGTTTTTATCTTTTCATTAAAGCGATCAAGTTTTTTACCTTCCAGTGGATTTGGTTCTCCCGCTAAAACTTTTCTTAAAGCTTCCATTTCTTCACCACTAAAGTTTACACCCTCATTCATGTGATTTATAAAAGATTGTGTTGCTAAAGGAGCAACTTTTTTACACATTTCAAGAATTACTTCTGCATAAACTCTAATTTCATACTGTGCATGAGAATCAAGACGAAGTTTAAGGAAGTGGAACAGATTATGCAAGTCCATTTCCCAATAAAACTCGGTGTAAAGAGACAAAGGAAGATTGATTCGAGCAATTTCACGAGCCAAACCTGCATCTATAAGTTCTGAATAATTTTCGTAGGCATTTTTTTGTCCTGCTTCCAAATCAGAAATAATTTTTTCTGCTACGGCTTTATCAAATGCTTCTGTTGCTCTTCCCTGCTTGTTATCTTTACTCTGTGGGGCAACTTTATCTTCTGCAGGAACATAAAACTCATCTTTCATAATTGAATAACGGCCAGAAACTTCATTCATACGGCCTGTTCTATGACGAACCCACTGACGGGCAACAAAAATAGGCATTTTTACATGAAATGTCATTACTACCTGTTCAAAAGGTGATGTGTGCTGATGACGAAGCAAATAATCAATTAAGGCACCATCCTGACTTACAGTTTTTGTTCCTTCTCCATAAGAAACGCGGGCAGACTGAACAATGCGCTGGTCTCCGCCATAATAATCAACAAGTCTAACAAAACCTTTATCTAAAACCGGATATTCCTTATCAAGGATTTCTTCTGCTTCCGGAACAATACAATGTGCCATTTTTTTACTCCAAAATAATAATTTGTAGAATCAATGTTAGCATATTTTTCAAGAAATATCTCTCTTTTTTTTATTTTTCATCATGCTACAGAGGCTAATCTTCTGATTTTTTTTCTGATTCATCATTTCCGGGATTTTTTGTTGTGGGTTCTGAATCTTCTGATTTGTCGATATTTTCTGATGTTTCTGTCTTGATTTCTGTAGAATCTTGAGTTTTTTTCTCAGCAGCATCCATTGTCGCAGCTTCATCTTTTATTTCTACATCTTTAAGTACAGTGGTTCGTTTATACACAGTTATTTCAATGACTAAAAGAACGACACCTATAACAAGAGCACCAATTCCCACAATTCGCACAAAAGCTTTTCCAACTGCTTCAATTGGGATTATAAAAAGAAGCACAGCTATTAAAAGAGATATAAAACTTTCGGTTGAAAGTCTTTTTCTTTCCGCAGGAGATATGTCTTTCAGTTTTGAGCTGGTATAAAAACCTGAAACGGACATAATTATTAAATAAATTGCCAGCATATAGGACAAAATCTTCCAAATGGAGCCTACGGTTTTTAATAAAACAAGGGGAGAAGAAACTGCAACTAAGCCAATCACAATGCTAGCAAGACTTTTTATTACCAGTATTTTTTTTACTGAAATCAACTCTTCTTTTTTATTGATTAGATAAAGATTATAACCTCCCAAAAGAACTGCAAATAAACCGACTATTACAACAACAGCTTTAATGCAGAAACCTGGAAAAATACTCATTAAAAGTCCGGCCAGAATTAAGGCTGAAGCAAAAACTATTTTTTTAGTATTCATAACATTCCTCCGAAAAAATATTCAATCATGGGTTAAAAGATAATCACGGAAAATAAGATTGTCAAATATTTTGTTGGGGACAGACCCCGAAATAATTGGAAATTATAGGGGACAGACCCCGAAAATATTTTATTGTGAGGTAATTGTGGGGGACAGTTCTCAATTTTTCGTTTTCTTCTTGGGGACAGACCCCAATTTATTTCAAACGATTTTGGACTACAGCTTGGTGGGGACAGACCCCTGTTTTTATCAATAAATTAAATGTTGGTGTTGTGCTGATAAGGGGACAGACCCCTAATCATTAAATATCGCAAAAATTGCACAAAGAAGGGCTAAAATTACACCGCTGGCACATGCCTGATTAAATCTATAAGAACTGGCAAGTTTGTAGGTGTAAAGGGCCAATGTATTAAACTTGGGAATGGACAGCATTAGCGGAAGAGTTGCGTCCCCTGCACTTACCGCAAAACAAAATCCAAAGGCTGACAACAAAACTCTTTTACATGAGGGCAGATACACCCTAACGGCAGCGTCCAGTTTATTTTTTGAAAGCAAAAGAGCCGCTTTATCAGTATCCAAATCAATGCGATTTATTCCATTTTGCAACTGTCGATAAGCTATAGGCCAATACAAAATTGTTTGCAAAATAATCAGCATAAAAGGATTTCCGTGATGAAACAAAAGTCCCATACACCATCCCAAACTTACAGATGATATAGCCATTGGAATTAGCGGAAGTGTTTGCAGAAGAGCACTTTTTTGCTTTCGATTTATTTTTATAATTACAGAATAAACGAAGGCAAGATTGCAGCTTAAAAATCCTGTGCATAATCCTACCCAAAAAGTATTAAAAAGGGATTCATAAAAATGCCTGTCTTTAAAAATCGAGATAAATTGAGCTAGAGAAAAAAAACTCTGATTAGACCTTTTTACAGAAAGACCAGAAATAAGTATTGAAAGACCTGGACTTACAAAAAACAATAAGATTAAAATCAACAGGAAAAAAAAGACGCATATTTCTAGAAACATTCTGAATCTGGTTTCAAAAAGTGATTTTCCAATAAGGCATCTTTTTCTTTCTACAAAAGCAATTCCCCCTGCAGAGGTTTGACTTTTTTGGCAGATTCTGCTGTAAACAAAAACGATAGTCAATGCAATTGCTGTTTCGACAATGATTAATAATCCTCCAGCTTGTATATTCAAGGTACTGCGAATTGAATGATAGATTTCTACTTCCAAAGTTGATTTTCCTACGGGAGAAAAAAGCAGGACTATCATAAAACTGAAAAAACTAAACAGAAAAACTGGTATGCAGGCAGCGGCAATAGCTCCCGAAAGTTGGGGCAATGTTATTGTAAAAAAAATCCGTTGCTCTGATGTTCCTAAAAGTCTAGCCGCATTTTCTTGTTCTTTTGGAAGTTGACTCCATGCATCATTTAAGATTTTTGTGACTAAAGGAAAGTTGTAAAATCCCTGTGCAATTACAATTCCCGCAGAACTATAGAGAATTGAAAATGGTTTGTAGTTTTCTTCGAAAAGACTTTTTAAAAAAGAATTAAGGGTGCCGTTTATTCCAAAAAAACTTACATAACCTAGGGCAATTATTAGTGGTGGAACGCACAATGGAACGGCGGAAGAAGCTAAAAGCAACCTCCGTCCTGGAAAAACTCTGTGGGATGTAAAAAACGCTGCGGGAATACCTATTACAGCTGAGATTATTGTTGATAAAACTGCAATTTGCAGCGTGTACAAAGTGATTTCCAAAATCATTCCAATTGTGCTTTTTTAAGTGAATGTTTTAGAATGCTACCTTATATGATTCAGGAAGCACGACTTTTTTATTAGCAGGGAACATCCACTGTGTTAAAGGAATAACACTCTGGGCTTCTTCGCTGATAAAGAAATCCATAAAGGCCTTTGCTCCAGAAAGATTTTTTGCACCTTTTACAATAGCTGCACCTTCAATCTGCTGAACATGACCATCTGTAAACTTCAATGCTACAAACTGGTCGCCTTCACCATATTCAATATGATAAGCAGGACTTGTTGTATAACTGATTACCAATGGTGCTTCTCCATTTGTGAACATTCCATATCCAACGCTCCAACCAGGTGCCATTGTAAGAATTGAAGGTTGAAGTCGTTTCATATAATCATCATATTTATCGCCATAAACAGTTTTTACCCAAACATCAAAACCTAAGCCTGGTGTACTTGTTTTTGGATCCATAAGAATAATCTTTTTTTCGTAAATTGATTTTGTCAAATCCTCAAGACAAGTTGGTGCTGGAACTTTTGACTGTGTGTTGTAAATCATAGCAAACTTACTGTAATCATAAGGAATTAGATAGTAATTATTTGCGGCTGTTCGTTTTGATGGTGCATCTGGATTATTTAATTCATCAATCAAGGCATTATCGATAACCTCATCAATATTAGCAGGTTTATATGCGTAAAGGATTCCGCTGCTAAGGGCTTGTTTAGAAAGATTGTTATCAAGACCAATTAAAACATCAGCATAAGGATCTTTCTTTTCAAAAAGCGCTTTTGACAGTATTTGCACACCGTCACCACAATCGGCATAAATAACTTTAATACCGGTTTTTTCTTCAAAAAGACGAGCCAATTCTGGTCCTGGGCCCCATTCGCCAATAAATGAATCATAAGAATAGATTACAAGTTCGTTTGTACGAACATCAGTTTTTTTACAAGCGCTAAAAAAGCAACTGCAAACTAAAATAAAAATAAATGAAATTAATAAAGAGACAGATGATTTTTTCATGTCTTCCTCCGCCAGCATTATCTGGTTCAGGTTCTAGGGTATAATCTCAGCCTTTTTTCTCCCAACGGGCAAAAAAAGCACCCCTGATAAATTGATTAGTTATTTATATATAAAAAAAGTTATTTTTACAACCTTTATCTATAATCAGATAGTAAAAGAACAAAAACCACTCTATAAACTAACAGTTAGAATAAAAATGTTCAGAATTAGAACAATTTGAATTCCATTCCAACACCACCATAAAGGAAGCGACGTGCATATTCAACAGCAGGATATGTTGTGCCTGTTTCAACTGAATATCCGCCAACATCAATTGTAAGTGGAACTTCTTTCTTTGTAATATCCATAATGTAACGAGCTGATGCTACAACTCCAAGATGTTTTGTTAAGTAAAGTTTTGCATCAACACCAGTAATAAATGCAAAAGAAACTGATTTGAGATCCTTTGCTGCATTTTTTGCTGTGTCTGAAACATATTTGTATGCATCAACAAGTTTTGCATCACGGTTTAATTCTGTAGAGAAATCAACACCTACACCACCACCAATTGTTAATTTCCAAAGGTCAAGGTTCAACCAAAGCATAAGTGGAACATCAAAAGTCATTACATCATATTCAACTTTATCTTTCAATACATCTTTTGAACCAACTGTTGCAAGTGATGTATTGAAAGTAACATTGCTCTTAATGAGAGTTGGTTCAAACTGGAGACCAAGACCTCCCAATAAAGCAAAGTTTGCATAAACTGAACCACCAAATTCAAAATTTGAATCTGGTTTAATATTCATTACAGTGTCTTTTGCACTACTTCCAGCGGCAACATTCTGGCCACCAATAACTTTTGCACCGATTTCAAAATCAAGAGCGAAAGAAGCACTTACAAGTGTTACGGCTACAATAGCCAATGCAATAATCTTTTTCATTTTTATCTCCTTAAAAAAAGATTGTTTTCTATAGACGATATACATCGCTAAAAACTTTTTTTTTATATCTAAAAAAGGATTGTCACTACACGGAATATTATAATTCTTTTCTATGAATTTACAACCTTTTTTATTGCAGCTAAAAGTTCAGAATATTCAGTAAATGCTGGATACTGTGGGTATTCTTTGATGATTTTCTCTGTCGATCGGAACAAGAAACCTGCTTTTGAAGCTTGAATCATTCCAAGATCGTTGAAACTGTCGCCAGAGGCAATTGTGTCATAACCAATGGATTGTAGAGCTTTTACTGTTGTGAGTTTGCTTTTTTCGCAGCGCATTTTATAACCAGTAATTTCTCCAGATGGTGCTACTTCAAGAGAATTGCAGAAAATTGTTGGATAACCAAGTTTTGCCATTAATGGACCTGCAAATTGGCTGAAAGTATCGCTAATGATGATAACTTGTGTAAATGAGCGTAATTCATCAAGAAACTGTTTTGCGCCAGGCATTGGTTCAATTTTTGCAATTGTTTCCTGAATCTCTTTTAAGCCTAAATTATGTTCTTTTAAAATATTGATTCTGTACTTCATCAATTTATCGTAATCTGGTTCATCACGAGTTGTACGACGCAATTCAGGAATACCAACTGCATCAGCAAACGCAATCCAAATCTCTGGAACCAAAACACCTTCTAGATCAAGACAAGTAATAAACATTCAAAACCTCTAATTATTTGTGGAATACAATATAACATAATGTATTTATGAAAAGATGTCAAAAATAATCAATTATTGGCGTGGGATTAAGATTCGGTTTTTGACAAAGGATTGGCGGCGAGATGAATAATTAGTATGAGATTTTGTTTGAGGATGATTTGGGGTCTGTCCCCTTTTTATGCTTTTTATGCAAAACAATCAGTGTTATCTTTGAGGTCTGTCTCCTTTGAGTTTCCATTGGAACATTTCGGGGTCTGTCCCCTTTGTATTACAACCTAAATATATCAGGGACAGACCTCTGGCTTTTTTTTTGTATTGTTCGCTAGAAATTCATTTAGATTACAGCATGATGACTGTCCTTTGCATTTGTGTCGTAAAATCACATTCTTCTACTGTAATTTACAGTTTGCGAAGGTATGGAGGGCCGCGGAAGCGGGTACGAACCTAAAAGGTGAGTACCAACCGTAGGGGCGCCCGGAACACCGTTAAGTGGTTAAGATAAACTTTTTGTAATAAAGATATTCACAAACAATCTTGCTCGCCCAATAGGGGTCTGTCCCCCTTTTACACTTTTCCACATCTTTATCGCCCATCTTTCAACGCCCGCAAAAAATTGATAAAATCCAACTGTTATGAAAAAAACTAATGCAATGAGAATTTTGGAAACCGCCGGAATTGCTTTCGAGACTTATGAATACGAGGATGATGGCGAACATGTTTTAGAAAAAGGAGCTGCCGTAAGACTTGCCGAAAAACTTGGCCAAGATCCAGGGGCTGTTTTTAAAACCATCGTTATGCGTACAGATACAAAAGAAATCTGTGTTTTTTGCCAAAGTGCCGTGTCCGAAATCAATCTAAAAAAAGCCCGTCAAGCTGCTGGGTGTAAAGAAATAAATCCTGTAAAACCCGACGAACTTTTAGCCCTAACCGGTTACATTCGCGGTGGATGCTCGCCCATTGGTATGAAACGCCCTTTCCGCACATTCATTGACGAAACCATTATTCTGTACGATACAGTTTGCATTAGCGGTGGTCAGCGAGGAGTACAGATAAAACTTGCACCAAAAGATTTAATTGCAATTACCGAAGCTACAGTAATTGATTTGGAGTTAGAAAAATAATTATGACAAAATTGACAGATTTACTAGGAAAAGAAATTTTATTTTTTGATGGTGGAAGCGGAACTATATTACAAAGCATGGGATTAAAACCCGGAGAACTGCCAGAAACCTGGAACCTTACCCACCCCGAAAATGTTGTAAAATTAAACTATGACTATTTTGCAGCTGGCTCAAACATTGTAAATACCAACACCTTTGGCGCCTTCTACACAAAATTTCCACTAAATCTCGAAAAAATCATCACAGCCGCCATAGACAACGCCAACCACGCCCGTCAGCAGGCACTCCAAAATTTCCAATCCACCCACGCCGCCCCAAATTATTTCATTGCCTTCGACATCGGTTCCTGCGGCAAATTGCTCAAACCCATGGGAGACCTAGATTTTGAAGACTGCGTAAAACTCTATTCAAAATCCTTCGAAATAGCCTTCAAATGCAACATCGACTGCGTACTCATAGAAACCATGAACGACGGATACGAAACAAAAGCCGCTGTTCTAGCCGCAAAAGAAACCATGGAAAAACTGAATGTAAAATTCCCAATCATAGTTTCCAATGTTTACGACAAAGAATGCAGAACCCTAAGTGGCTCTACCCCAGAAACAATGGTCGCCCTGTTGGAAGGCCTTGGAGTCGACGCCATTGGTGTAAATTGCAGCTTAGGCCCACTAGAAATGAAAGAAACCGTCCGCCGTTTGTGTCAGGCAGCAACAGTTCCCGTTCTCGTAAAACCAAACGCAGGCTTACCAAAAGTTGTAGACGGGAAAACCCTTTTCGATGTTCCCGTTGAAAAGTTTGCCCAAGCCATGAAAACCATTTCAGAATACGGCCCAATGATTCTCGGTGGCTGCTGCGGAACAACCCCAGAATACATCAAAGCCATACAAGATCTAAAATTTTCAACCCCAAAGAAAAATTCTCTCTCTACACCCAAAGAATTCAAAACCATAATCAGCTCAAATTCACAAACCGTAGAATTTTCCGACCAAAAACCATGCGTCCTCATTGGCGAGCGCATAAACCCAACAGGAAAAAAGAAATTCAAAGAAGCCCTGCGAAACAAAGACATAGCCTACATCATCCACCAGGGCATTGAACAAGAAGAAGCCGGAGCTCAAGTTCTAGATGTAAATGTTGGCCTCCCAGAAATAGACGAAAAAGAAATGATGGTCACAGTCATAACCGAATTACAATCAGTCACAGAATTACCATTACAAATCGACACATCATCTCCAGAAGTAATGGAAGCCGCACTCCGCAGATACAACGGAAAACCACTTATAAACTCTGTAAACGGAAAACAGGAAGTAATGGATGCCGTCTTCCCACTGGTAAAAAAATATGGCGGCGTTGTAATAGCCCTAACTCTCGACGAAAACGGAATCCCCGCAAACAGCCAGGGACGCATCTCCATCGCACAAAAAATCTACACCGAAGCCCAAAAATATGGCATACAAAAACACGACATCATCATAGATCCACTAGCCATGGCCATCAGTTCCGACACAAAAGCCGCCCTTGCCACCCTCGAAACCGTAAAAGCCATCCATCAGCAGGGGGGACGCACCTCTCTCGGTATTTCCAACATTTCATTCGGCCTCCCCAACCGCGAGTTTGTCACCGCCAGCTTCTTCACCCTCTGTATGCAAAACGGACTTAGTGCCGCCATTATGAACCCGCTCCAGCAAGAAATGAAAAAAGCCTATCACACCTTTAACCTGCTAAACGGCCATGATGAAAACTGCACCAACTATATAGAATGGGCAACTAAATATGGGGAAAGCCTTCCCCTCGCTCCAGCCGCCCCAGTTTCCCACAGCTCAACTGCGGCGTCTTCCGCTACCCCTTCCAACGGGGCACCCCAATCCACCAATGAGCCCCGTAACGCCCCAGAACAACTTTCGCCATTAGCCAATGCCATCATCCACGGCCTAAAAGACGATGCCGCAAAACTCACAAAAGAACAGCTGCAAACCACCGACTCCCTGGAAATCATCAATTCCCATCTAATTCCAGGCCTAGACTTTGTAGGCAAAAAGTTCGAACAGAAAAAAATGTACCTTCCACAATTGCTCATGGCCGCCGAAGCCGCAAAATCAGCCTTCAGCGAAATCCGACAATACATGGAAAAAACAGGCACAAAAGGAGATTCCAAAGGAAAAATCCTAATTGCCACAGTAAAAGGCGACATTCATGATATTGGAAAAAACATTGTAAAAGTGCTTCTAGAAAATTACGACTTCACCGTTATAGATTTAGGAAAAGATGTTCCCCCAGAAACCATCGTAGAAGCCTGCAAAAAAGATAAAATTAAACTGGTAGGTCTTTCCGCCCTTATGACAACCACCGTTGCCAGCATGGAAGAAACCATCAAACAATTACGCAAAGAATGCCCTTGGACAAAAGTATGCGTAGGAGGAGCCGTAATGACCCAGGAATATGCAGACCAAATTGGCGCCAATTTTTACGGAAAAGATGCCATGGATACAGTCCGTTATGCCTGCTCACTGGCCGACCAAGGTGAATTAGAATAAAACTGAACTTAAACACATACAAACTGTAATTCAGCAAAATGTCATACATCAAACTGAGTATACAACATTCTCACTCAACGAATAATCGAATAATGGAATAATCAAATATTCAAAAGATTACTCAATTCCACCATCTCCTTTAGCGCCTTGGCATTTTTTGCCCCATTGCCATTAGGATGATTGTTAAAATACACATGCACCTTCTTGCCCTTGTTGTAAGCATCATTTATAACAGGCACAAACTTAGAAAGTTCCTCGTTGGAATAGTCATAATCATATCTGGCAGAACCATTTTTCTGTCCATCCGCCCCTTCATTAACAGCGTACCAGGCCCCAGCATTCCGCCCATGCAATCTAATATACGCATTCGGTCCCACAAAAACACTAGTCTTTTTAATCGACTCCGCCCTTTCCACTACATCCGCCAATTCCCCAATATTCATATCCGGCAGATTTTTCAACTGAGGCATATCGCAAAAACAAAGACTGCAATTCAATTTTTCCAGCCCATCAAAAACAGATTCCTTAATCCATTCCTTATGCCTAAACTCTACCACCACAGGAAATCCGCAAAACTCTTTAAGCAAATCCCCAAGATAAAACCTGTTATCCCTGCTATACCGAAAACTCTCCGGAAATTGGAACAAAATCCCACTCAGCACACCTTTTTCTTGCAAAGGAGTCACTGCCTTCTTAAAATCTTCAGCATAATTTTTCCAGTTTCCGTCAACCTCGTGGGTTAACAACCGATTAGCCTTTACACTAAAAAATACCTTTCCTTCCGTGCGAGCATAAAAACCTTCCATCCGTTCCGCCGTAGGCATCCCATAAAAAGAAAAGTTCAGTTCCAAAGCATTAAAAACCGTAGCGTAATAAGACAAAAAATCTACCCGCTTTACTTCTTCCGGATAAAAAACGCCCTTCCACTCAGGATAATCATAACCGCTAGTTCCAATCAAAAACTGCGCCATTCTATCAAACCCTAACAATATTCTCCAAACTCACAGCCCACATGCTTAGCTTCAATTTCATCCAAAAGCACCTTTTTACTACCAGCTTTTTTCCACAGCTTTACAGTACCTTCTCCCGTTCCGCCATTCCACAACCGATTATGCCTTTTTTCCCCATCTGGAGACTCATAATTCACCAAAAGCATTTCCTGCTTCTTACACCGTATTTCAGTTTCCATTACAGCGCTAACCGTTTCCTGCCTGACAAACCAAACTATCTCAGAGTCAGTTTCCTTGCAATCAAAACTTGTCCTGCAAAAAGTCCAGAACTGGGAAAAATTAAACTCGTAAGATTTGCCCTCATACCAAAAATCACTTAAAAGCTTGCGGTCCAAAGCAATTCCAAAAACCTTTGGCTTACCCCCACCAATATCAAAAACAGAATCTTGCAGCTTTTTTCCAGTAATTTTACTTACTAAATCATTAGAAGAAAGCCAAACCCAAGGAGAAGTAAAATTACTACCCCAGTTTTTATCTGCATAACCAAAACTAACTTCTGGTTTTATAATATATTCCACACCATTCGCAATAACAGTGCCACTATATTCAGTTTTCATTCCTTCCGCATGCCAGTACATTTCAAAGGCCTTAAGCTTTCTAAATAAAGCTCCCGCACCATAGCCCACATTAAAAGTTACTTTTTTAGAAACCTTCAAATCCCATTGCATACTTCCAGCATTACACATCCATTCAGAATGTTCCACCGAATCTTCCAACGCAATTTCCACAGACCCCTTCAAAGCAGTTTCGCTGGCAAAACAATCCAAAGCCTTTATTTTATAGCCCTCTTTATCATTAGAAAGCTCCACATCCTTCCAAGGAATAAACCTGTGCAGTTGAGCTTTTTCCAGCCCCCACCAGCCCGCTTTTACCATAAGATAACTTGGTTTTACCCCAGCCGCCTTATTTTTCTCTAGTTGACCACAAATTGCCTCTTCTCCAGGAGTTTTAATTCCGCCCCCAGACTGATTCGCCAATTTCGGATTACATGTAAAATATTCAATAAAAAAAGATTTTTCTTCCCCAGTTTTTGCATTCACCCCAGTAAAATTATGCCACCACCAATCATACCCCTGTTTTGCAAAAGAACCGTCCAGCATTCCATAGTCTCTTTTCAAATCTGATTTATTCATAATTCCACCTCAAAAAAAATAAGACTCAAAGGCATTCCGTCTTTCACCTTCAAATCTATCAAATAAAAACTATTCTAAAAAATAAAACTAATACCTAATATCCAAAATATACCCAGAATCTTCATCCTCCACAGGACTGTCCCCCTTCAAAGCTTGCTTCAAACATTCCTTAAAAGAAAGATTTTCCGGGTTGGGATATTTTTTCTGAATATACCTGCGTATTTCCGTCATTTCTTCATGTTCCGCAATAGAAGCTTCAATCTGTTTTAAAACTTCCTTCCGTTCTTCCTTGGAATAACCTCGAACCGCATCAATTCTATCCGACATATTTCTACTCTATTTAAGCAAAAACTTTCCAAGAGCCTGTACCGAATCAACAATATAATCCGCGCCAGCCTCTTCCAGTTCTTCCCTGTTTCCATATCCAAACAAAACACCACAAGATTTAAGCCCGTTCAACTTAGCTCCATCAATATCGTGATGTCTGTCCCCCACCATTAAAACCTTCGATTTATCCGAAACTCCACATTTTTCCAAGGCATAGGCAATAACCTGAGCTTTATTTCCTCTAGTTTCGTCCATATTACTGCCACAAATAAAATCAAAATATTTCGATAAATCAAAATGCTCCATAATTCTTAAAGAATAAATCTCAGGTTTCGAAGTAGCAACCGCAAGCCTTTTCCCAGCAGAACGCAAATCCTCCAGCAAACGAGGAATCCCTTCATAAACCTTGTTTTCAAAAAGCCCCTTGTCTGCAAAATATTCCCGATATTTCACCACCGCTTCAGCCGTTTTCTGGTCATCAAAACCACAAAAATCCTTAAAAGTCACCGGCAGTGGAGGCCCAATAAAAGTAAGCAAAGTTTTATAATCCGGGCTTTCCATTCCAAAACACTTAAAAGCATGCTTAAAAGAATTAGTAATACCTTCCGCAGGATCAGTTAAAGTTCCATCCAAATCAAAAAAAATATAATCAAAATCTTTCATTCAAACCTCTAAATATTTTTTAGCCAGGCAAAAGGCCAATATTAAATTACAAAATGCAAACCACTAACGGCCTTCCGCACTTCGCTACCGCTCATCGTCCTCGTCGCCCTCCACTACCGTTCCGGGCTCCTGTGGTCGACTAACGGTGCTCCACGCCTTTGCAAGTTCCTTTTCCTAGAACTTTCCTCCACCAAGAGTAAAGTCCAAATTAAATAAAACCTTTGGTTTAGAATCCAAATCATGCAAAGTCAAATATGGCCCTGCAGAAATTGTAATTTCATTAGTTGGTGTATAATTAATTTTTGCAAAAGCTGTTATAGCATTAAACACAGATTTTAAGTTGCTAATAACTGTATTGGCAGTGTCCGCCATTCCCATACTGTTAAGAATAAAATCGTTCAATTCGTAGTCAACATCATCTCTGCCTACATTAACCATACCAAAAACAGTAGCCGTAATATCTTTTGTACCAAAAATACGACCAAAGTTTGCCAGTACAGCAAAATTGTGTCCCTGAGTAATAGTTGGAATTGAACCTTTTATAACCGAAGCTACCAGTTCTTCATCAAGCTTTAACTGACTGGAAATTAAAGGAACCAATTCAATCTTATCTACATCATTTCCATCGTAATAATACTGGCCCGCCAAAGTAATTCCAGGATCCTTCCAGTTATACATAAAACCTACAGTTCCTTTAAAAATACTTGTTTTATCAGACCATTTTGTTTCTTTAGCCCATTCTGAACTTCCACCATATTGATATACCGCTTCACCAAAAAGATTAAGTTTTTTAACACTTCCGCTGGCAGTCATCATTGCTTTAGGCGCATTATCTTTCTTAAAGTATCCACCCATTCCAATTTCCCAACCACCTAAAACCAGTTCTCCCTTTCCAGCAAAGGCTGTGTCTTTCAAATAAGAAGTTGTAGTTTGTCCTGCAAAATCTGTAGAAGGAATAAGGTAAAGCCACAAACAGTTCTGAGTGTTAGGAAATGTTATCTGTGTTCTAAGATTCAAACAACCATCCACTGGAGCCGAAGTATCCTCTGGATTTATGGAAGAAGTATTTATTAAATCACTTACAGGGCTAAAGAAAAAACCAGTTCCCCAGGTAACCGTATGAAGTCCAAATCTAAAAAAGGCACAATCTGCTACCGAAAAGTCTGTAAAGATTTCTTTTACTTTAAGAAAATCCGATACTTCTGTCTGAACTTCGGTGCTATAAATTGTATTGCCAAACATTGGCGTTCCTGTAGTTCTTGCCGCAGAATAAGCAGTTGTTTCACAAGGATAACCAAGCCAGAACTTAGTGTACATTCTTAAATCCTGTCTTGGACGAGCATCCAAAATAAGGTTTGCATCTACAGTTGGTTTAAGAGTTGTGTCCTTTATATTTTCCCAAAAGTTCTTGTCATCGTCAGCATAAACCACAGAGGAGGTGCCCATAGTAGTTGTAAAGTTTCCGCCAATTTTTACGCTTCCGTTTTCAAACAGAACACCTTTACTCAAATCCGAAGTTGCCTTTACTTCCACCAGTTCTTCAATTCCATCATCAAAGAACAAGTCATCTTCCAAAGAACCACCAAATAAATCGTCGTCAGTAGTTCCACCAAACAAAAAATCATCGTCGACATTTCCAAACAAATCTTCATCGCTTTGAGCAAAAACTGTGGATGTCAGTAAAAGTGTTATAAACAATAAAGCTAATTTCTTAAAACTTTTCATTTTCAGGTCCTTAGTTCAAGCCTTCCAGATATGCCTTTGTAAATATTCTGTCCGGAAGTGCATCAAAAGTTAAATCAGAAAGAACTTCCTGTGTATTTTCACCTTTGTTCAATTCATCCCGCATAATCATCTGGGTTGGAACATAGCCAGCAGGAACCTTTGTATATTTTGGAATTAAAATTGTTCGCATAAGACGGTCAGAACCAGAAAAATCTTCTTCTTTTAATGTTAGAGGAATATCCTGACGAATGTAATATTTTGTTTTTGCATAAGCGGGCTCATTATTTTTTGCCGCCAAAGTAATAATGTTTACAGGATATTTTCCCAATACGCCTTCTTCAAAAGCCGCAACTGTATAATTATCGCGCCAATGAGTTTTACTGCGGTTTACATCATCAACTTTAACATCAGAATCTCCCAAAGCTTCTTTTATTGAAGTATGAGTAAACTTTCTACTGATTGGATCATAAGCCCAGATATTATCGCCATCTCGCAAATATCCATTTCCTTTATCAGCTTCTGGGAACAGTTGAACAATTGTCATCAAATCCTTGTCTGTTCGTTCAAAGATTTTATATTGAACATTTTCCTTTGGTTTGTTTGGTTTTTCAATTACTAAAGAAATAGTTGCAGAATAATCTCCATGATAAGCAAGAACATCATCTGTAGATTCCATTATTTTATAAACCTTTTCGGCAGTTGCATCATCAACCTGAGCGAACAAAGTGCCAAAACTAAAAAGCATTACCGTTAACAATAAAAATTTTTTTTTCATAAAAACTCCATTTAGAAAATATTGATGATTTTCCCCTTATTTTACAGTTCTCAATGCTTCTGCAGGATTCATACGGGAAGCTTTTTTTGCACTTCCTCTAACCGCCAAAGAAGTAAGAACTATTAAAAGAAGGTACTGCATAATAACAGTTCCAATTGAGAATGTAAAAGAAAAATGTCCTTTATTCAAAAAGAATGTTAAAGCCTCATTACGAATTGGAATAAAATGGACAATGGTCATAACCACCACCGCCATTACAACTCCAAGACAGGCTCCTAAAACACACAAAATAATTGCTTCTGTGGTAAATACCTTTCCTGTGGTTTTTCCATCCATTCCTAAAGCCCGCATAGTTCCAATTTCTCTAATTCGCTCGTATAAAACCATTCTATAAGTATTAGAAACACCAACCATTACAATCAAAAGAATTACAAGAAGAATAACTGTTGCAACCGTATGAACAACACTCATAACAGTTTTTAAGGCAGGAATTGCATCGTTTAAAGTTTCAATGCCATATTTTGTTCCTTCCCACATTAAATCGTCTCCAACAAACTGCTTATCAATTCCTTTATCAATATTTGTAGGATAATTTTTTACGGCTTCTGCTCTGGAAGAAACATTAACTCCATCTTCACGAATTAAGTTTTCAATCTGATTTGCTACCTTCAACTGATTCTTTTTATTATTAAGAATGATTGAAAAGGTTGTGTATCCGCCTTCTGGAATCTCAACCAGTTTATTAAGAGTTTCAATGTTTACAAAAACCTGTGTTGTGTCTACAAGTGTATTTCCTTTTATGATAGCGGCAATTGTAAAGTCACCAACTGTATTCTGTCCATAAATGGTACTTGTGGTTACAATTACCTGATCTCCAACCAGTAAATCCAGATTGCTGGCAATTTTTTCGTTAATTACCATGGCCTGTGGATTCTTAAGATTGTCTAAGGAACCTTCAACCAGCTGGAAAGAGTTTAAAAGTTCTGGTTCTGTAAAATCTCGTCCCTGAAGTCTTGTTATAAACTTTTTCCCATTAAAAATCATCTGCCCCATAGACTGTGTAAAACGGGAAAAATATTTGTAGTCAATGTTATTAGTTTCCACAAGATTTCTTATATATTCTTTATCTCGCACAATATTGATTAACAAAGGCTTTCCATTTTCATCCGCAGCAGGTTGTTTTTCATATCCTGCAATTAAGACTGTACCGCCTGCAACCTGGGTAATCATATCTTCCAGATTATTTATCATTCCAGAAGTGAGCCCGTCTATAAAAGTTACAACAAAAAAACCAAAGGCAATGGCAATAGCGAGAATTGCATTTCTTCTTTTCTGTCGTGTTAAATTTCGTAGTGAAAGCTTAAAAGTTGTATTCATATTCTTTAGCCTCCTGCAAATTATTCTGAACCCTTTGATAAGGCTTTTAACGGTGTAATCTTTAATGCAGAACTAACAGGATAAAGATTACTAACAATACTTCCAGCCAAAGCTATAATAATTGTCAACACTATGATTTTTACAGTTGGTGTAAATTGAAGCAAACCTCCACCTAAAATCATTTTGGCAATGCTGTTTGTAATTGTAATGTTACATCTGTTAAAAATTGCCATAATAATAAAGGCAAGAATTATTCCTATGACAGAAGAAACCAAGGTAAGGAAAACACTTTCGGTAAAGAAAAGTCTTCTTACAAACTTCTTTTCTGCACCAATGGCTCTCATTGTTCCAATTTCACCTGTTCGTTCAATTACAGAAACGGTCATTGTGTTCATAATGATAATGAAAACAACTACTGCCAGAATGATAATCAGAATATTAAATACAATTCCAATGCCTTCTACAGTTCCTGAATATGAAAAAGCGGCGTCTTTCCAGCCTATAACCTGAACATTCAGATTTTCTTCTTCACAGCGGGCTTTTATCTGCTTAATTATTTTTTCAGTTTGAGATGGATGTGAACATTTTGCAAGAATAAAATGCCAGGCGCCATCATCAGTTTTATTCAATTCATCGCGGAGTGTTGTATCTCCTAAAATTGAATCATAATCTGCTGTGCTTGTAGCCAGGAAAGAATCATCTTCTTCAATATCATCAAAACCGTCAAAAACATCAAAATCATCATCAAAACTGCCAAACAAATCATCTTCGCTCATAGAAGAAAGTTCTAGATTAACAGATTCCGGCAATTCCTGACTAAAACTTGAAGCATAAGTTAAATCTGCAAAAGAACGGGCCAAACCTGGATTACAATAAATAATCTGGAACATAGCTGAGTTTTCATTTGTTGGTTTAAATACTCCAACCAGTTTTCCTTCCCGCACAATTCCATTAGTATTGGCACCAAGAATCAAAATATCATCTCCAATAGAAAGTGGCTCCTGATACAAAGATTCAAAGGCTCGTTTTACACGGGTATCAATCATAATTTCATTGGTGTTTGGGGCAGGATATCTTCCTTCTACAAAGTGAATCCCTTGAAAAGTATTCCAATAAGATTCTTCTTCACCTGCAAAAAGCATAGAAACCGGCATATCATCAAAGCCTAAATCATCTCTGTCAATAAGCTTGGAAACATCCATTTCCAAACCTTTTGCCACCATTACCATTGCAGAAATCAATTTTGTCTGAGATTTTATGCCATCTGTTTCATCTACAATTTTCTGAACCTTTTCCAAGTCCGGAATAGCAGGAATCTGAGGAATGCCGCCAGTGAAATTGGTTGTCTGAACACCAAAAATATCAATTTTATCACCTTTATCTGGAGTAATTGAAATTGCAATATCGCCGGTGTAATTTGCTCTAAAATCTCTTTCCAATCCGCGATTTACAGATTCCAGAAAGGAATTACCTAAAATAACAATTGCAACTCCAAAAATCAAAAAACAGGCAATAATTATGGTTTTTGCTTTATGTTCTTTTAGGTTCCGCAAAGCAAGTCTAAATATTTCTTTCATTAACGGCTCCCTACATTATAAACATCAGAACCTGTTTTATATTCGTCCTGAATTATCTGTCCATCAAGAATATGAACAACATGGTCACACATATCAACAATTCGGGAATCGTGGGTTGAAAAAATAAATGTTGTCTGTAAATCAGGATCCTTATTCAAAGATTTCATTAAAGAAAGGATTGCTTCTGAGTTTTTTGAGTCCAGGTTTGCAGTTGGTTCATCGGCAAGAATAACAGGGGCTTTTGTTACCAAGGCACGGGCAATGGCAACTCGCTGGCGCTGTCCACCAGAAAGTTCTGTGGCTTTATGATTTTTCCAGTCTGTTAAGCCAACTTTTTCCATAAGAAAAGAAATCCACTCTTCTTTCTGAGCCTTTGTAAATGAATCTACAGGGCTTTTTGAATCAGGATTTTTAGATTCCAACAAAAGTGGGAATTCAATGTTTTCGTAAACATTCAAAACAGGAATTAAGTTGAAAGTTTGAAAAATAAATCCTATATGTGAGCGTCGCAAAGCTGTAACTCTTTTGTCTAGTTTTGGAGGAATGCTGTCCCTCACTTTCTTCTTTTTACCATTAGAATCTTCTCCGCCCGAAGAAGCCCATCTTGTATTTTTTACTTCTGCTTCTGCCAGATTAACGCCTTCATAAACATCAGTTCCACCAATAATTATGGAACCGGAACTTGGAAGGTCAATAAGTCCTGTCATATTTAAAATTGTAGATTTTCCCGAACCAGATGGCCCAGAGATTGCAGCAAACTCTCCTTTTTCAATATCAAAAGAAACACCTTTTACTGCTTCAACTTTTTGTTTTCCCATCGGATATACCTTATGCACATCTTTGAGTGTAACTACTGCCATGGAAACCTCCAAAATATAAACAAATAATTCAATAAATATAATAAAAAAATATTATAAACGGAAACTAAATTCCTTTTATTTTATAAAAACCGTTTGCGTGACCAAAGTTGTATATAGGGAGTTCATTGTAGACCCTATATTTATTTAACAATTAAATAGAAGAATCGTTTCATTGTTTCTCAAAAAAACTATTTTCAAAACTACATTTTCTTATTATTCTTTTTATTTATGGAACAGATTTCAGATATTAAAACTTATGCTAGAAAAGAAGCCATTCCAATTATGATGGACGAAACACAGCAATTCATTTGTAATTACATAAAAGAAAACAATGTACAGTCCGTATTAGAAATAGGTTCCGCCATAGGTTATTCCGCAATACAATTTGCAAAAGCGGCCGAAAATGTTCATGTCACAACCATCGAAATTGATATTGACCGCTATATAAAAGCCGTTCAAAACATAAAAGACTCTGGCCTACAAGATAGAATAACCATTTTTCATGCCGACGCACTTACCGCCCAGATTGAAGGTCAATTCGATTTAATTTTTATAGACGCCGCAAAAGCCCAGTACATAAAGTTCTTCGAAAAGTACAAGGAAAATCTTTCGCCAAACGGAGTAATTCTAAGCGACAACCTTTCTTTTCACGGAATGGTAGAAGATTTATCGCTAACCCACAATTACAGCACAAAAAAACTGGTTAAAAAAATCCGTAAATACATAGATTTTCTTAAATCCAATTCCCAATACACCACAGAGTTTTACCAATGCGGCGACGGCATTTCTGTTTCTAGAAAAAACAAAGAGTTGTAAAATCCTGTCTTAACAAATATTCGCAACACAGTTTTATAATAAAAGGCTATAACAAAGAGTTGTAAACTTCTCTGCAAATTAAAAATCGCCCACCAGATGTTTTATAACCATACACGCTGTAGCTCTAGACAGTTGCTGCCTAATTTTCTCAATCTGATGGTTACATCGTTCAATTTTTGCCGACAGCACATCCGTTTCCGACCCATACCCCGACTGAAAAATTGTTTCCTGCTGTTTGATTTTCGAATCCGCCGCCTCAATCTTCAAATCCTGGTATTCAATTTTCATTGAACAAACTTCCGCCGCATTCCATTGACTGTTCAAACTCTGCCTAATGGTAGAACGGGCTTCTATTTTATTCACCTCGCCAACCTTACTTTCCGACATTTTCCTAGAAACATCATTCAGTTTTTTTCCACCATCCCAAACCGTAGTTTTTAAGCCAACAGAAAAATTTGCAGAATATGCATCTTTTCGCCGCCAGTTAGGTTCCACAAAAGGAATTCTCGAACCTCCATACCCAGCAGACATTTGTAAAGCTACATCAGGTTTCCAGTTTACATAAGCCTTGGAAATTTTCTCCGCCAATGCATTAACTTCCTTAAGCTTAGTCAACATTATTAAAGACAACTGATTCTCGCTCAAAGCTTTTTCTTCCGCCAAAGATTGTTCCATACCAAGAATTTCAAGCAGATCCGCTTCCGCAAAAGTATAATCAATTTTTTCAAGAGCCAAATCTTCAACCCCAGTAGCCCGTTTCAATTCCAGCAATTGATTATTTATCTGTTCCGCCACATCCTGTTGTGCAATTTCCAGTTCCTTTGTCTGAATTCTCGCCTCAACCACATCCTGATGTAAAAGCATTCCCGACCGTTCCGCATTTTCACTGGTTTCCACAAGCTTAGAAGCATACTCTTTTTCTTCATCCAGAATCTTCAAAATTTCCTTCAAATAATTCAAAGCAATCAGCCGAGTTTCCATTTCCGTTTCAATTTGCCGCTGCTGGGACATCATCTGTGTTTCTTTTATTTCCGCCACCAAAGCATAAAGTTCAACCGCACTGTGTAATTTTCCCCAAGTAAAAATAGGCTGCATCACCGACAGTTGAAAGTTATACAAAGTATTTTCCATGCCATCATAAATCTTCACATGTTGCCCAGAAGAAAGAGGTTTTATCCCCGACGGCCACTGAATACTGTTCAAAAGTTCATCCACATTCAAATAAATGGCTTCCACCGGAGGTTTAAGCATATAAGTTCCGCTCACCTGCAAATCAACCGTAGGACCAAGCCCCGCCTTAGCATCCCGTAAATCCAGTTTTGCCTGCTCACATTCCTGCTCCAGCTTAAGTAAATCAGGGTTGTTTTCCAGCATAGCCCTTTTCAATTCATCAAAAGAGTAAGAGAATATCTTTTCACATAAAAAAATTGCAAATATTAAAAATAAAAATCTTTTCATAGTTTATTAAGGAGGGCGCCTGCCCTACGCTCCAAAGTCCTCGCTGCGCTGCGGTCTTTTCCGCTACCCCTCTAATTAGCCCGTCTTACCTAATCCGTCAAAACAATTTCATATCCGCTGTTATCACTGCGAACCGTTACAAAGTCACTTAAAGAAGCCCCCGCTTTAATTTTTAGTGGCGACTTATTCAAACCGTTTCCCTTATAAAAATAAACATTTGTTTCAGCAAATCTGCCAGTATAATCTGAATCAAACCAATAGAAACCCGTTCCCAATCCAGAAAAATATCCGTCTTCAGTTTTATCTGTAGAAATCTGATGCTTTCCCGTTGTAACAGAACCACAATCCCATTTATCTTCCAGCATCATAGTTATTTCAATGCCATTAGTGTTTTCATAAATACCACTAAAAGCTGGCGTATAAAGTTTGGTCTTTTTCCCATACAAATTAAAAGTACATTCATTACCTTCTACCTGTTTTGGCTCAAGTTCAGACAAATCTCCAATAAAAGAAAAATCACCTATTTTGTAATCATTTTTACAAGCCTTCCATTCTACTTCCTCATCAACTCTGTTCTGATAGTAGACGATGCTAATCTCTGGCGTATTTTCTGTTTTCTCTGCATCTTTATATCGAGGGTATCGAATAACTACACTGGCATTTCCCACTGCATCTCCAGAATAAACTACAGATTCAGCCTTTTTATCTATGTCTGTCCCCTGAGGCACTGTTATTAAATAATGCACCATTTGATTAGTTCTAGAATCCGAAGCCACATCCACAAAGTTCAAATTAACCACAGTTCGTTTAATAATAGATTTAAGTTCCGTGTAAATACAGTCAGAAAAACTATCAGACATAATCAAAGTTTCACCCTTTTTACAACCATAATCCGGATGATAAAAAATCAGATATATTTTTTCGTAATCAGCATCTTTCCCAAAACTAGACTTAAAGCTTTTTTCCTTCCATACCAGCTTACTTATAGACCAGCTTCCATCAGTAGCCGTAGTTGTATGCCCATAATATTCAGCCTTTGGTTTAAAGACTGTCCCCCAGGAAGCTTTCTTGTTTGCATCAAAATCAGCATTTCGCAAAGTTTCGTCCGTATATGCATAAACATCCACATTAGCAATGCCCGCCTTAGGATTAGAAATAGATTCTTCATCTACCACCATTCCGCCCGTACCACCGCTAAAAACAGAATAACAAGCTGTAAATAAACCACAACTCAGTATAAAAGCAAACATTGAACCAAGAACAATCTTTTTCATTATAAAACTCCTTCAAAATTAAGCAGTAACTTCAGAATTTGCATTGTCAGGGGACGCACCTCTCAAAGCCGCCCGTTTTTCTGTCATATAATAAAGAACTGGAATTAAAACCAAAGTAATTAAAGTTGAAGTAATTAATCCACCAATAATTGCCTGCCCCATTGGAGCATAAATCTCTGCACCTTCCCCTTTTGCAATAGCCATAGGTATGTCCCCCAGCAAAGTTGTAAGCGTAGTAATCAAAATAGGTTTAATTCTACTGGCTGCACCATCTGCAACACAAGAATACAAAAGGTCACTTTCTTCTTTTCGGCTTAATTGAATATGCCACTCTCCATCTCTATCCTGAGTTCCCCGCTCTTTTGCCAGTTCCAGACGGCGCTGTGCTCTAAGCTGATTTATATAATCCACAAGAATAATTCCATTATTAACAACAATACCCGCAAGAGAAACAAGTCCCAGCAAAGAAAGAAGATTTAATGTTGAACCAAAAAGCATTAAGCCAAGGACAACACCAATAAAACAGAATGGAATTGTCATCATAATTAAAAGTGGCTGCTTAAACCGTTCAAACTGTAAGGCCATAACAATATATACAAGGAAAATTGCAATAATTATAGCCGTAAGCATTGGTTTAACCATATCTCCAATCAAGGCCATAATTCCGCCAGATTTAGAACTTACACCATTTGGCAAAGGATTCTGCTGCAAATACTGATTCACTCTAGAACTTACACCGGAAGTATTTTCACTAATAAGCGTTGCAGAAACTGTAATTGTTTTTGCTCGGTCAGAATGATTTATTTGCGAAATAGATTTTTCAACCTTTATGTCAGACAAGTTGGCAAAAGACACATTTCTTCCATTGCTAGTTACAATATGAACATTAGAAATTGTATCAGGAGAAATATTTCCATCCACAATATCAGAAGAAAGATGAATATTATATCTTTCCCCAGTATCTGCATCTTTATAGCGCCCCGCATCAATTCCCTGGAACAAAATTGCAGAAGTAATTCCCGCTTCATAACTTGTAATTCCCAGAGAACTCAAATATTCCTGACTCATATCAATAATCATAGTGCTGGTATCAAAATCTGTATCAAGACGAGCGGTAACAACATCAGGATCATCTGCTAAAAAGTCTCGTAAATCACTGGCAGTTTTGTACAAAGTATCCATATCTTCAGAAATAAGGGTCAATCCATAACCACCACCGCCAGAAACATAACTAACAAGCTTATCAAAACCACCATTAGCCACAGTTATTTTGCTATCCGGCACAACTGCGGCCCATATTTCCTGCATCTGAAACATTATTTCGTGAACATTTCTTTTTCGCTCAGCCACTGGTACTAAAACTACATGAGCATAAGCACTTTCTGGAACAGCCTGAGAACTTATACCTTTTGTATTACTTCGACCAACATAAAAAACTACATTGTCAATTTCCGGCACATATTTATACAAAAGTTTTTCCGCTACCTGCATTTTTTTGTTGGTTTCTTCAAGAGTAGTTCCAATTGGTAAGTCCATGGCAATATACCAGTCTCCAGAATCAGTTGATGGAATAAAGGCCACACCAAGACGCAAAGCAATAAAACCAGAAAAGAACAACAGAAAAACAGCCGTAAAAACAACCAGAATCTTGTTATCCAATGCCACTTCCAAAAATCTTCTGTAGCCCGCTTCAATTTTATCCATTACTAAATCAAAAACACGAGGCTTTTGTCTAAGAGTTGGCCCCTCTTCTTTTAACAGCAGCTTAAGCAAAAATGGAACAATCACTACCGCAACAAGAAAAGAAGCAAAAATTGCCATAATAATTGTAATGGCCACCGCATGAAGTATTTTTCCAATCAAACCAGAAAGCAAGGCAATTGGAACATAACAAACAATTGTAGTAGCCGCACTGGCAAGAATAGATGCAGAAACTTCATCCCAGCCTTTATATATAGACTGATTCACCGTATAAACCAATTCACCGTTAGTTTTTCGCTCTTTGTAATATCTATAAATCTGGTCCAGCATAACCGAAGAACCGTCTACAACCATACCCAAAGAAATAACCAGTCCCGAAAGACTCATCAGATTCAAGGAGATTCCAAAAAGTTTAAGACCAATTAAGCTAAACAGAATACACAAAGGAATAGAAAGAGAAATTGTAAGAGTTGCCCGCCAATCCGCAAGAAAAAGGAAAATAACAAGCACCGCAAAAATAACGCCCATTATTCCAGACATAATAACGGTTTTCAAAGAAGCCCTAACCTGGCGACTATCATCAGAGATAATATGAAATTTAACTGCTCCATAAGTTTCTTTTTCAATTTGGGAAAGGGTCTTTTTTACTTTTGAACAGATTTTTACAGTATCACCATCATTTCTTTTTGTAATGCTTACAATGGTTATTGGATTTGTTCCATCTGTAACATAAACTTTTTCTTCCGGATAACAAAGAGAAACAGTTGCCACATCCCCTAAATGAATAATGTTTTTTCCATCAGCAACGCCCACCGGTAATTGTTCAATATCTTCAATAGAATTAAATCCACCAGAATATCTAACCTGAATCTGTCGATTTTCATAAGCCGCATTTCCAAGAGGCAGCGTAACATTACCGTAATTCAATACCTGATAAATTGTAGAAACCGAAATCCCTTTTGATGTTAATTCATCTACATTTAGCTTTATGTCAACTTCCAGCTCTTTTTCGCCTTCAATCTGAACTTCAGAAACACCGTCTATTTGTGTAAGCCTTGGAGTTAATTCGTTTTTAATAAACTTTGTAACTCGTCCTGCATCCTGTCCCGCTTCAATTGAAAAAGCAATAACTGGTATCATAGACATACCGCCTACAATTGCAGTTGGCATTCCTTGTATTCCTTCTGGCAAATCATCAACTAGCTGGCTAACTCTGTTTCTAAGTTCTACCAATTGGTCATAAGCGTCGTATCCATCGGCGTAAGTTACAGTAATCCAGCTTAAAGAATTATAAGACTGACTTTCTATGCTTTTAAAATGAGGCAAAGTTACAAAGTTCTCCTCTAGGATTTTTGTAACATCCTGTTCTACATCTTCAGCACTAGCTCCAGGATATACAGTAATAACAATAGCCTGAGGCATTGTAATATCTACCATAAACTCTGTAGACATATCCGCAAGAGAATAAAAACCAAAAACAGCAAGAACAATAAGAATAATAGAAATAATTACTGGATGCTTTACAGAAAACTCAGATATCTTCAAATAAAACCTCTAACAATCAAAAAATTAGTATTCTTCCAGAACTTTTTCGTATAATTTTACTTTTTGACCATCAAATACAAAGTTCTGCCCGTCAATCACAAACCAGTTATCTGCAAATTGCTCTGGAACAACAAAATATTCACCATCACTGGCACCCATAACTTTTTCAGATGAAATAAAATGCACTGTCCCCAATTCCGCATCATAGGTATAAACACTGCCATCCATCTTTTTTGTTTTTATTGGCAAAACAGGAACCATTTTATGAACTTTATATGCGACTTGAACTTTTACATACATTCCGGGGCGAAATCTTTCTCCAGGATTATTAAGACGACAAACAACTTCAAAAGTTTTACTTTCTGGCGATAAATAAGGCGCTATATTTTCTATAGAAGCACTTGTAACAGCATCTTCATACATACTTTTCTCTGCAGGACGAGTTACTGTTACCAAAAGATTTTCTTTTTCCAAAGTAAATAAATCAAAATATTTTTCTGGAACTTTAAGACGAACAACCTGATTTGTTAAGTCTGCAAGAACTGCCACTGGAGTTCCTTGTGCTCCAATGCTCCCAACCGCCTGATCTGCAATTAAAATAGTTCCATCAACAGGAGCCCGAACTTCTGTATAACCCATTTGAAGTTTTGCTAAATCGAACTGGGCTGTAGATGCGTCATATTGTGCACGAGCTGTATCATAATTCTGTTGAGTTGTTGCGCCGGATTTAAATAGGCTTTCTACTCGTTCAAAAGTGCTTTTTGCGGCAAAATAGGAAGCCTGTGCCTGAAGCATCTGTTGACGAAAAGGTTCATCATCAATTTTTGCAAGAAGGGTATCTTTTTTTACAAAATCCCCAGCTTTTGCAGAATATTCCATAATAGTTCCAGAAACGAAAGGTACCACAGGAATCATAGCCGTTGCTTCTACATAACCACTAATAGTTACCGCTTCAATCAGATTCTGGCGAACAGGTTTTTGAATAACCACAGAAGGTAAAGTATCTTCTTTTTCTTCCACCGGCTTCTTTTTTGTTACAAGAATAGTCAAAAAAACAAAAAGAGCGGCCACCACCAAAAAAATTGCTAATTTCAAAAAACGCTTTAAGATCTTGTTCATTTGTGATTAGACTTTATTTATATTCAACATAAAATACAATAGACAAAAAAAATCTTTTGTCTAATAATTTTACTTATGAACAATGATATACATTCTGTAGAAACTAAAATCAAAATGGGAAGCGCCCTTAAAGAATTAATTAAAACTAAGAGTTTTCAGAAAATTACTGTGGGCGATGTGGTTGCTTTTTGTGAAATAAACAGGAACACCTTTTACTACCATTTTGAAAATATGTACGATTTGCTTTATTGGACTTATGAGCAGGAAATTAAAAATATTCTCGATAATTATCAGTCGGCAGAAGCTAACATTCTTCAAGCCTTTGATTTTATTTTGTCATATATAGATTCTAACATTCTGCTTTGTCAAACTGCCTACGAATCTTTGGGAGAAAATGAATTAAAAAATATGCTGGACAGGGATTTAAAGCTGTTTGTGGCAAGTTCCATCAATTTTATTCTTGAAAACAATAAAAAAGCTATAAGCGAAGATTTTCGGAACTTTTTGATTTTTAATTTTACAACTATGCTGGGCGGACAAATTGTTTGGTATATAAAATACAATGAACAACTGGATAAAGCCAAGTTTTTAGACTATATCCAGATTGCATTGTTTGGTTCTCTGGAGGCTACCATTTTGGAAGCCAGCAAAAAGAACTTATAAATGTTTTTACAAAAGATTTTTCTTACCCCAGTTCTGAATTAAATCTTTTGGCTCTTTACTCAATAAAGCTTTCACCAACAAAAGATTAGTCTGACTGAAAACATTTTGCATTATTTCCTGCTGTTCTGTAGAAAATCTGCTTAAAACATAATCTGCTACACCAATTTTGTCGTTATCTGGACGACCAATTCCAAAACGAAGCCGCCAGAAATCTGGTGTATTCAAAACTGCTTTTGTAGAACGAAGCCCATTATGTCCACCAAGACCTCCGCTCCATTTTAAGCTTACAAAGCCTGGTGCCAACTCCAGTTCATCGTGGACAACCATTATTTCTTCCGGCTTTATTTTATAAAAGTTTGCCACTTCTATAATGCTATCCCCACTTAAGTTCATATAAGTCATTGGCTTTAGAAAATAAATGTGAGATGGCGCTTCTTCTGGAACTATAACTGGTGAACCATCTTTTTTTGAACAGATTTTTGCATCACAAGCCCACTGAGCTAATTCAGCAGGAGAAAAAACTGCTATTTCTCCTTTAAACTTGCTCTGCCAGCTTAATTTGTTTGCAAAAGGCAAAGAATCTTCAAAATACCAGGCAACATTATGACGGGTTTTTTCGTATTCTCTGCCGTAATTTCCTAAAAATGCTACAAGCTTAATCATTTTGCCAAATCTTCTGGAGCTTTTTGATATTTTGTTACCGAATAGCCAGCAATATCAAAAGGATAAGGTGTTTCAGAATAAATACCATAATAAGTATCTTTTTCTTCACCAATAATTTTGTAGATTTCAAGTTTTACAGTTTTTGAACCAACTCTAATTTCAAGAACTCTATCTTTTTCTCCGCCTAAAACTGCATTTTCTTCGTGCCATTTTGTAGTCATAAGAGCGGCAAGTCCATTAAAGAACTCTGTGGCCTTACTAGAATCAAGTTCAACATCTGCCCCGGAAATAGCCCAAGTAAGATTTTCGCCAGTACCTGTTCTTGAAATTGTCCAGTTTCTTCCACTTGCTTCTGTAACAAAAACCGAAGTAATATCATTCTTTTCCAAATCAATTACAGCACGGCTTCTAATGTCTTCAACCGATTTATCGAAAACTACACGAAGATTGTCAGAAATAAGGAAAATGTCATCGCCACCATCAATTGTTGCATAACACTGTGTTCCAGTTGAACTTTCCTTACCAAGAGCAATTGTTCTAAGAACTTTTCCCTTAGATTTTAAAGTAACTGTAATCTTTTTTCCGTCTACAAGTTCATATCTCTGGGCTGTAGTTTCGTTTGTAACTTTTCCCATTTTATCAATTGCGGTAATTTCAGAAACATCTTCGAGGAAATTGTTTATGATGCTCATTGTGGCAAGATATTTCTTTTCGCCTACAAACCATTCGTCATTTTCTTTTACAATGGAATAATTTCCCTGTGATGTTTCCATAATAATTTCATCAGGCTGGGCATCATATTTATAAGTTTTTACCGTTGTTCTGGAACTTAAAACTCCCTGAACAATACAAACCGCAAGAAGAATAACATCAACTGCAATTAAAATAATTTTTCTAGTTTTCATATTAGTTTTCCTCTTCTTTTGTTTCCTTTTTAGCTTTAGTTGGCTTAAAACGAGTATCATCAGGATTATACTTTCTATTGATTCTAACTCTTCGTTTTGATCTTAATCGCCATACAATAAATCCTGCTATTGCTACAAGAACAGCTAGACCATATTCATTAAAATACTGAACAAGCTTAGCGGCAGTCTGTGATTTTACAGTTAAAGTATTCAAAGAAAGTCCCTTTGTACGCATTACACAAAGTTCTTCGTTACCATTTAAATAATCCACAACATTCATCATGAACATAGCCACAGGACTTGTACCTTTTTCATCCAAAACCTGATATGTAGTAATATAAGATGTACCTGCCACAAAGATTTTTCCAGGAAGCTTACTCTTTGAAATGTGATTGTTTGCAGTAATATCGCCATCCATTTTCATTGGTCTAGCAATTGGATTTCCATCTTCATCTTCTTCATCCTCGTCATATTCTGGTTCAGGAGCTTCATCAAAGGCACTTTCAAACTTACCTTCCAAAAGAACAGCCATATTTTCAGACTTAAATACAGAAGGATCACTTGGTTCGGAAATCATCATTGGGTTAAGAAGAGTGTCTTCTTTGTCTACTACCCAAGATTTGTCTGAAGAACGGGCAAGAATTGTTACATTTACATCTTTGTTTGCCTGAGCTGCACTTACATCAAGGGTCGAGTTCTGGAGCATAACAACATAGCCAAGATTATTTGTAATTGGATGATTTTTTGCCAGTCGGTCTTTTTGCAAAATTGGTGCCCAGTAAAGATTGAGTTTTCCATACTGCTGATTTACCTGAGAATAACATTCTTTGTCCATTACAAAGTTTTTACCTCGTTCAACACCATATTTTGAAAGAAGTCTGTCTATGTTTATATTGTTTTTCTGATACTGTGGAGTTCCTGTGTAATATGAAGCAGAACCTGTTGTGTTCATACCATCAATCAAGAACATGGCATTTCCACCTTTCATAATGAACTGGTCAACCTTATACAATTCTTCTTCTGTATAGTCAAACTGAGGCCCATTTATAACAATACAAGTCATATTGGCTGGAATATCCTGTTCTGCTAAATCCAATTCCACAAGTCTGTACATACCAGAAACCAATTTGTCAAAGTTAGCAGCGTATTTTGCTTCATCAAGAGGAAGTTCATTGTGTCCAAGAATATAACCAATTTCTGTAGGCTTAGAAAGCAATGTCTGAATGTTTTCTTTAATTGAAACTTCTACATCTTCAAGACCAGATACCATATAACCAAAAATTGACTGCTGAACCTGAATTGGAAGAACTCGGAAGTTTTCACCTTTTTCAATAAGAACACCAAGAACTCCAGTTTCACGTTTTCCATTGGCAGAATAAGACAAACCTTGCAATGCATAGCGGTCAATTAAATCTGAAACTTCGTCGGCTTTTGGATGAATAATTGTATATTCAAGACGATTCTGTGACTGATTATTTACATTTCTGTATGCGGTTTCCACAATGGATTCCATCTGTTCAACACCATCAATGCGCAGATTTTTAAGTGCTTCTGACAAATAAACTGTTACTTTAATTTTTTCGTCACCTTTAAGACCTGCCAAAGAATCGGCTTCGTTTATCATTTTGGAAATTGTTGAAGTAAGTTTATATTCAAAACCATCTGTAGAACTGATTGGGTCAATTAATTCCACGGAACCGCCATAAGAAATAACAACTCCCATATAAGACTGTTTAAAACCAACTTCGTTATTTTTTACTTCCTGAATCTGTACCTGGTGCAAACCAAAATCTCTGGCCAACTGAACATTTGAGTCTTTTGAAACATCCATAAAATAGAGAGAAAAGTTATTGTTTGCAGCATTTTTATATTCTTCAAGAAAATCTTCTACATACTGAGCAACACTGTTATATGGAGAAGGAAGATTTTTATCAAAGAAAACTCTGACAGAAAGTGGTTCTTCCAGATTTTTTACAATATCAACACTGGCTTTTGAAAGTGAATATGATTTTGGCTTTGTTAAATCTATTCTGAAATAAGCATTTTTGCCAAAAATATTTAATAAAACCAATAAAACTAAAAACAAAAGGAAATCACTAGATGGACCTTTTAACCAATTTAAAAACTTCTTCATTTGTAATAACCTCCTTTATTCCTAGTTTTTTGCACTCTGCTGAACTTTTACAGTCAAAACAAAGAACAAAGCGGCAAGAGAAATAAAATAAAGCAAATCTCTTGAATCAATAATTCCTTTTTCAATTGAACTAAAATGTACATTTGCAGAAAGGAATGAAAGTGCAGAAACTACAGGAGCTGGGAACAAAATCAGGAAAGTATCAATCATTGTAAGAACAATACAGATAATAAAACCAACAAAGAAGGAAATAATCTGATTTTTTGTAATAGATGATGCAAAAAGTCCTATTGCGGCAAAACATGCACACAAGAAAACTGCACCAAGGTATCCGCCAACGATTGGACCATAATCTGGTGTACCAAATATTTCTGCAGCAAGAACAAAGAACAAAGTTGGAGCCAGCATTACAAGAGTTTCAATAAAAACTGCAAGATATTTTCCTGCAACTACATTTGTTTCTGTAATTGGCAATGTCATTAATGTTTCGATAGAACCAACTCTTTTTTCTTCTGAGAAAACACGCATTGTTAATGCAGGAATAAAAAATGACAGTAAAATTGGAAGCAATGCAAAATAATTTCTAAGTTCAGCTCTGTTCTGCAAGAAAAATGTTGAAAAGAACATAAAGCCAGAAATTATTAAAAATAAAGCTGTAACAATATAAGCAATTGGACCTGAAAAATATGATTTCAGTTCTCGCTTCATAATGATTATAGCGGGATTTTTCTGTTTTTTATTGCTCATTTTATTTTACCTCCTCTTTTTCGCTGGAAGCAGTTACGGCGTGGAATACATCTTCCAAACTGTTTCTCTGCATTGAAAGTTCATATAAAGCAAAGCCTTTTTCTGTAAGAACTTTACAAACTGCTGGTCTTACTTCTGCAGTACCGTTTACTGAAATATGAAGTTTTACAGCGCCTTCTACAGATGTGGTTTCTTCTGTAGTTTTTGTAACATTATCAACGCCTTCTACAGTTTTTATGGCAGAACAAATATCGTCGATTGAACCACCGCCAACTGTTACATTTACAGAAACTTCGTGTCCAAATCTTTCTTTTAATTCTTCAATTGGACTGTCGGCAACAACTTTTCCACCAGAAATAATAATTGCTCGGGAACAAATTGTTTCTACTTCGCTTAAGATGTGGGTTGAAATAATAACTGTTCTTGTTTTACCAATTTCTCGAATAATGCTTCTAACATCTTCTACCTGATTTGGGTCAAGACCTGAAGTTGGTTCATCAAGAATTAAGATTTCTGGGTCGTGCATAAGGGCATGTGCTAAAGAAACTCGCTGACGATTACCTCGGGAAAGTTCTGCAATGTTTTTACTCATAACCTCTTTAAGGCCACATTCGGCACAAAGGGCTGGAACTTTTACAGCAGGATCTTCTCCGTGTATTTCTGCAATATATTTTAAATAATCTTCAACAATCATATCTCCGTATAAAGGAGCAGATTCTGGCATATATCCAATTTTCTTTTTTGCTTCTACAGGATTATCTGCAATATTAACACCATCAATTAAAACGCTTCCATCTGATGGAGATAAGTATCCTGTTATCATTCGCATTGTTGTAGTTTTACCAGCTCCATTTGGTCCCAAAAGTCCAACAATCTGTCCGGTTGGGATTGAAAAGCTGACATCATTTACCGCACTGAAATTCCCAAAATAACGGGAAATGTGGGAAACTTCTATCATAAGAGACGCCTCCAATTTTTTTTGTATATTACTATAGTATAATAAAAAAATATCAAATTGTGAAATAGTTACAGCTTTTATGATGTTTTGAACTTATAATATAGGTGTATTGAATCGCTAACTTTTTTTTGATATATTCTCAATGATTTTACGATTAAGATGAACCACTGCTAGAGTCCATGGTGTCCTGCATTACCGGCGACGTTACGACGCACCGCGTATCAACATTTTTCCGTAATTTACACAATTCTTATTTCTATTTTTCTCATTTGGAGTTTCGTTATGAACAAGTATGTTAAGCGTTACTTGATTGATGCAATGAGCGGTATGGCTCAGGGACTTTTTGCATCATTGTTGATTGGTACCATTATCAAAACTTTGGGACAACAATTGGTTAGACTTTCTGATAATCTGGTGTTTCAGTTTCTTGTAAATGCTGGTAATTTTGCCACAGATGCCCATGTGGTTGGTGCGGCTATGGCTATTGGCATTGGATTCTCTATGAATGTGCCTGCTTTGGTGCTTTTTTCCTTGGCAGCAGTTGGTTCCGCGGCTAATGTTACTGGTGGAGCGGGTGGTCCTTTAGCAGTTTTAATTATTGCTATTATTGCGGCAGAATTGGGAAATCTTGTCAGCAAAAAAACTAAGGTTGATATTATTGTTACTCCTGCGGTTACAATTCTTGTGGGAGCACTTTTGACGGTTTTAACTGCAAAATATATTGGTATTGCGGCTAGTTCTGTGGGAAAACTTGTAGTTTGGGCAACAAAACTACATCCGTTCTGGATGGGAATATTGGTTTCTGTGATTATTGGAATTGCACTTACACTGCCAATTAGTTCTGCAGCTATTTGTGCGGCTTTTGGATTAACAGGTTTGGCTGGTGGTGCGGCGGTTGCTGGATGTTGCGCACAGATGGTGGGTTTTGCAGTTCTTAGTTTTAAGGAAAATAAATGGGGCGGAGTTTTATCTCAGGGATTGGGAACTTCTATGCTTCAAATGCCAAATATTATAAAAAATCCTAAAACTTGGATTCCACCAATTTTGACTTCGGTTATAACTGGACCTATTGCTACCTGTATTTTTAAAATGGAAATGAATGGGGCGGCGGTAAGTTCTGGTATGGGAACTTGTGGTTTGGTTGGTCAAATTGGTGTAATTTCTGGATGGTTTGAACCTTCAGCTGTGGCAATTGGTCATGGAGCAGTAGCTGTTACTCCTGGCGCTTGGGATTGGATTGGACTTGTTTTAGTTTGCTTTGTTTTGCCAGCCCTTTTATCTTGGGCGTTTGGTTTACTTTTTAGAAAAATTGGCTGGATTAAAGACGGAGATTTAAGTCTGGGAAAAGTTGAAAATAAAGCAGAAGAAAAATCTGAAGAATAAAATAATGCAAGCAAAAACTGACAGCAGGGGGTGCTAACTCACTTGCCTCTGAGCACTGTATAAAGCTTTTCTTACAGCGCTCAGAACCTTGCTGACAATAATTGTGTAATAATACAGTAATGTTTTACTGTTTTAATACTTTTCCAAAATGGATTAAATAATCTATGAAGGAAATGTAGCTTAAAACTACACAAAGAATAAACAAAACGAGGCTTGCAATCTTTAATGCAGAGAAGCAGGCTGGAACCATATCTAAACGAACCAATGCTTCAAGGAAAAGTGCATAGAATCCAGAAACTACATAAGTAACGGTTTTTAACTTACCACCTTTTCTTGCGGCAATGGCAGTGCCTTTTGAAACAGCTACCATTCTTAAAAAGTTCTGAGACATTTCTCTATATAAAATCAATACAAGGATTACAGGATACATATAAGGGCCATAAGAGCCGTATGTGGACATAAAGCAGACAAAAGTTGCAAGATGAACAATTACATCGGCAAAAGGGTCGAATAATTTTCCAAAATCACTTACTTCATTCATTTTTCGAGCATAGTGTCCATCAAGATAATCTGTAAACTCCATAAATCCTAGCAAAGGAAAGGCTACGAAAACCGAAATTTTTGCAAGAAGTGGATTTTGTGTCCAGATTGGTAAAAAGTATAATAAAAAGAAGACTGGTGAAAGTACAATCCTAGTTAGAGTAAATTTATTTGACAATTTCATAACAGGTTAAGTATGGCTAATCTAAAAATAAAAGTCAAGAAATTTGAACTTTCTCTAAGACTATTGATACATTTTATAGTTTTGAACCACACTAACTGCGGATTTTGATTCATAACCCGGTAATTCCTGTCTGATTATCTGAAGTGACTGTTCTACTACTGCATTGGAAGTAGCAACTCCATAAATCACAACAACTTTTCCTTCTATTTCTGCATGGAGGAACTCAATTTTTATGTTGTAATCAAAGATTAATTTATTTACAACGGTTTGAGCATCCAAAAGGCGTTTTATATAATCTTTGCAATCATAGTCCTGTGCTGCGGTTATTTTTTTCTGAGCATAGTTGCAAATGAGGTCTGCTGTTGTTTCTAAATCCATGGCGCCGGTATTTAAAACCATATCAAAGTTTGCGGGATTATCTACATCAACATTATAGAAGTTTTTGTGGAAGCCATTTCTGTTTGCATCGCTTTCTTCTATTCTTTGAAGGGCTTGTTTTTCGTTCCAGTTAAATTCGTTCATTAATCGAGATATTCTTGTTCGTTCATCGGCAATCAAGCGGACAGAAACAAGATTCGGTACATTTTTAAAAATTGCAAAGGCTCCTCGACCAATAATTACTACATTGTCTTGAGCAGCGGCTTCCATCATGGCATATTGAGCTAAATTAAAATATTCATCTCTATCTTTCGCCATAGAAGCAAAAAAACCTGGTTTTCGTTCGTCATATTTTGGCATTTTTGACTCGGAAAAGCCCAATTCCACAATGCGTCGTTCAATATCTGTGCGTTTAATAAATTTATAATTTAATTTTTCAGCAACAGTTCCAGCAACTTCATCACCTAAAGCAGCTACTTGGCGGGCAAAAGTAATTATAGCCATATACGACCTCCTAAACTTGGTAAAAATAACTTTCCAAAAATGTAATATCAAGTCAAAACTATAATAATGATAAGACCAGATGGATAATATGTCAAAAAAAATGGTAGGGATATTTTAGAAGTTTATTTATGAACTCAAAGGGTATCATAAATGCATTATTTTTGCGTTTATGTTACAGCTTTTTAATTTATATAATGGTGAAAAATCAGGCAATAATTTATACTTATAGAAACTAACTTTGATTGAATTATCAAAATGAATTAAAAAAAAGTCTAAATTATTTTGCATTTATGAAGGGCAGAAAAATGAAAAGTTATTTTACAGAAGATGATGAAAAGCTTAAATGGAAAACCAATAGCACAAAAAAATTGCTTAGCACTGTTGTTTTTGATGTTACAGAGCAAGAAAATCAGGCAAGTAACGGGCTAACTGGAAAATACATTATTACAGAATGCCCTGATTGGGTAATTACAATTCCTGTTCATAATGAAAAAATTATCATGGTAAAACAATGGCGTCACGGAGAAAAAGCTTTGAGTGTGGAATTTCCAGGTGGCGTTATTGATAAAAATGAACTACCAGAAAAAGCCGCCGCAAGAGAACTATCCGAAGAAACTGGCTTTAAAGCGGGAAAACTGACAAAACTTGGTAGTGTAAATCCTAACCCCGCCCTTTTTTCAAACCATGTTCATGTTTTTCTAGCAGAAGATTTAATACAAACCGGTGAACAAGACTTAGATTCCGACGAATTTATAAACTGTATGGAACTTTCATTGGAAGAAGTTTTAGAAGGAATGGGTACACCAGAGTTTCCCCACGCCATAATGGGAACCGCCCTAGCATTTTATTTAAAATATCTGAAGCTTGGGAAAAATTAAAAAATAAGCTTTTTGCCGAAAAATGTTTTTCTTTCCAGCAAAAAGCTTACTTTCAGTTACAAATTGAATATCAGTTATCAATCATTTTAATTGCAAGTTTTTTACACTCCCAAACAAACGATTATTCATAAGTGTTATAATTCAACTCTGGATTATAAGTTCCCGTTCTATATTCTCCGGTAATACTTGGGATTTTCATTTTCATACCAGGTTTTATAAGATTTGGATTTTCCGGTTTTACCATATCATTTTTATTTGCCTGATACAGATTTTCCCACAACCAAGGATTATTATAAACAAAAGAACGGCCTGCAATATTCCAATAACAATCTTTAGATTCAGCCCAAGGTCGAACAATGTAATATTCTGGAAGTGGAACTGTTTCTTCTACACCATCCAAGCAATCCATAACTAATTTTGCATATTCTTCTGTTTTTTCATAATCTTCTGAATCAAAAGCGGTTTGTGCATTCTGAAGATTTTCTTTAGCCGCAGAATAAGCCATTGGATAATTTATTGCTGCATTTACACTTTCTGCCCAAGAAAACTTATTTTTTGCCATCTTCAAATAAGAATCAGCATCACCACGAACCATCATCATTTCTATAAATGCTTTTGACAAGGCTGCATTTTCTTCTGCTTTAAGCGAATATTCCATTGCAGTTTCATATTCACCAGCATCCAAGGCCGCTTCTGCTTTTTTTGCATACTCGTCGGCCAGCTTCTGATAAGTATTGTTTTTATAACTAATAGCAAAAATTGATGCACAACACAAAGAAAGCACTAAAATAACAAATGATTTTTTCATTATTTAGCATCCTCCATACGTTTTTTAATATTTAAAAGATCATCCACCATTGTTGGATCTTCAATTGTTTCTGGAATCTGAAGTTCTGATGCACTTGGATCTGCAAAAGAATCCTCCTCAAGAAGCACTGTATCTTCATCTTCAATGCCCGCAACTTTTTCTCGAATTGGAGCTTCCACATCGGCTTTAAGGGCAAAATCATTACTTTCTGCTACCTTTTTCTTAGCGGCTTCAATGGCGGCTTTTGCTGCAGCTCGTTTATCATAAATGGCACTGTATAATTCTTCAAAAATTGCCTGTGCATTTTTATAATTTTCTGTGGCTTTTCGTGGATTCGACATAGAATACTGAGAATCGCCCATTTTAAAAGCATCTACCGCTTCTGTGTATTTAATCTTTTGAGAAACTCCCGCTTTTACTTCATCAGCTTTCAATTTTGCATCATAAGCCTTAGCACGAGCGTGTTTTGCAACTTCTTTATAAACACTACCCAAAACGGTTGTAAAACAAGTGAATCCAGCAGTTGCTTTTTCCAATTGATTTTTTCCCGCACCAAGAGTTGCATCTTCACACAAAGCTTCATATTCCGCAATATTTTTGCAGCCTTCATCATACAAGCTCTGAACTACAGAAAGGAATGTTGTATCTGCAACAATTTCGTCAATTGTGGCTTTAGTTTCCATTGCATTGATATAAACAGGGATTGCAGCATAACGAGCAGATAAATCAACTTTTTGTTCAGAAATATCAATTTTACCTTCTTTTGCATCGGCTTTAATGGAATCATAAATTGAATCTACCTGCTGAAGCTGTAAAGAAGCTTTTTCACTAGCACCCATTTCTATTGCGGTAGTTCTAGCATTATCAATAGCAAAAATAGATTCTGTATTATCAATAATAACAGGTTCTGGCTCAGGCTCTGGTTCCTGTACTTCAATAACAGGCATTTCTGGTTCTGGCTCAACTTCGGGTTCAATTTCTGGCTCTGGTTCTGGCGCTGGCACAATCACAGGCTCTGGAGCAACTGGTTCCGGCTGATTTTCTTCAACAGGCTTTGAACCACAAGAAATTAAAGCTAAAATAAATAAAGCAGAAATTAAACCGCTTACTATTTTTTTCATATTTTCCTCCCACTTTTAATTTTTCGAGAAACTTTACCGAGTTACACGGTTATCTTATAGTATTTAAAAAATCTGTTCTATAGGTATTTTTTAGGTATTCCTTATCTATTTTTTTATAAACCGTTTGCGTGGGCGAACATGAATATATAAAGCAGTCCAAAAGTAACATAATCGCGCCATTTTAGCGTTTATATTAAAGCCTTCAATATTTTCAAACTTACCACCTATAAAATAATAATTATTTTTCAAAATGTGTGATAAAATATTAAAAACGGAGGTTTTTATGGCAGAAGATTTTTCATATCAGATTGAAAAGACTTTAGGTGTTATTTCAGAAGGAAAAGGCGGATGGAATATTGAATTAAATCTTATTTCCTGGGGTGGCCGTCCTGCAAAATATGATATTCGAAGCTGGTCGCCAGATCATCAAAAAATGGGAAAAGGGATTACTTTTACAGCAGACGAAATCTCATCCCTAAAAACATTATTAAACACTCTTGATTTTGAATAAAGAATTATTCGTTATAATCGGCAACTGCTAAACTAGCACCTTTTTTTACAACAATCTCATAAAGCATTTTCTGCAAATATACTTCTTCCAGTAAAGTTCCACTGGAGCGGGTTTCCATATCCGTAGAAGCTAAAACTGCCAGAATTGCCGTTGCTTGTCCAACTGTCCAGATTCGAGCAGCATTTCTATACTGTTTTTGCATGGTTGAACTTGAAAATCCGTTTGACTTCAATGTTGTTGCATCAGCAGTTCCACCCGCATTTATTTTATGCCAAAGAACTAATTTTCGGAAACAAGATGCCAAACCCACAATAATCATAACTGGGGAATTATCTTTTGAAAGAAGAATCTTTTGTAAAATCTCAATTCCAGCTTCAAATCTTTTTTCTGCACTTTCCGAAGCATTAGAAATCTGATTAAACAGAGTAAAAGCATTTTCTTCCCGATTATGAATCAATATGGAACTTACATCGTCATCTGTAATAGTATGCTCTTTTGGAAAACAAACAAAAAAGCGGGAACATTCATTTCGTAAAGCTTCCGTGTTATTTTCCACCATATCAAGAATCAACTGTGCCGCTTCCGACTTAATTTTATAACCGTTTTTCTGGAAAAATGAAGAAACCCAAGGTAGTTTTTCATTTTCGTACATTTCCCAAAACTTTTTGCGGTTCTCGCCAGGAATCAATTTTTCTAGCTTGGCATCCACAGAAATATCATCAGAAATTAAAATTAAAATGGAAGATATTTCTTCACCGTTTTTTGAAGCCTTTTCAATATTTTCCAGCCATTTTTTCAGCTGATTTATATCGTCCGCCTTTTTTAAAAGTTCTGCATTTTTACAAACCACACAGGTTGCGGCAGAAAAGAGAGTTCCACCTTCCAGCACGGGAACAATTTCACCAAAAGAAGTGTCTATGAGATAGAAAAGATGCTCGTCCACATCCCCAAATTTTTTCTTTGCCGCCTTTTTTATTTCATCAACAGCATCGTTTCTTTTTCCAAATTCAGGGCCTGTAAAAAGATAGAGAGGAAGTGCCATAAGCGCCTAGTAGGTTCGCACAATATTTGAAAGAATACCTACGATTCTTACATCCTGACAGTAAATAGCTTGAAATTCAGGATTTTCCGGCTGAAGACGAACACGGGTTGCTTCCTTGTAATATCGTTTTAAGGTAATAGCATCATCAATAACTGCAACAATAATCTGTCCATCTACCGCAGTGCTAGCCTGTTCGATAACCGCAAGATCACCTTCAAGAATTCCTGCATTTATCATACTGGTGCCACGAACTCGCAATGCAAAATAACTTTTTCCAGGACGCACAAAAGGTTCTGTCAGGTTTACATAACCATCCAGATTTTCTTCAGACAATAAAGGTTTTCCCGCAGCCACAGTACCCAACAAAGGAACCTTTCCCACAAAAAGTTTATCTTCTTTTTCTCGCAAATCAGAAAGCACACGAATTGAACGAGAGCGTTTTTGAGTTTGAGTCAAAAAGCCTTTTTTCTGTAATGCAGAAATGTGATCCTGTACAGCACGAAGAGAAATATCAAAATGTTCACCAATTTCGCGAACTGTTGGTGGAAACGCATTTTCTTCAGTGAATTCAGAAATAAATGTTAAAACTTCCTTTTGTCTTTCCGTAATCTGCTTCATTGTAGGACTTCCTTTTTTTATGATTTACAAGAATGCATTAAAATGAATAATATTTTCTATTATAATCTACTCTTCTTCAAACTTGCTTTCAAATAAAGCTTCTATTGTACTTGCCGCTTCCGATTCATCAGGACCAGAAACCGTTAAAGTCATTTGTGTATTATATCCAGCGCCCATAGCAATAACACCCATGATTGACTTTGCATTTACAGTTGCATCATCTCGTGTAAGAATAATTTCACTTTCAAACTTATTAGAAGTCTGAGCTATAATAGCTGCAGGACGAGCGTGAATGCCTGCACGATTTTTTACAGTTAAAATTTTTTCAATCATAACAAATCCTTTGACGGTCTTTCCGCCATTTTTGATTAAATATATATTCTAGTACGAATCGTCGTTACCATAATATGCGTTGTTTGCGTCCCCAGTTTCCATCCACTTAAGAACATTCTGATTAAAATCCTGAGCCGAATTATACCCCATATCCTTCAATCGCTCATTCATCGCCGCCGCTTCAATAATAATAGGAAGGTTTCTACCAGGACGAACAGGAATCTCAATAATCGGAATCTTAACACCCAGCAATTCCTTATATTTCTGCTCCGTTCCCAATCGATCATAAGCCTTAGAAGAATCCCAATCCTCCAGCTGAACAATCAACTGAACCTCTTTTTGATTACGAATTGCACCAACCCCATAAAGTTGCGAAATATTAATAATACCAAGACCACGAATTTCCATGTGGTGACTGATTAAAGAATTAGCACCTCTACCAAGCAGCGTATTTCCGTTAACACATCTAACTTCAATAATATCATCCGCTACCAAACGATGCCCTCGTTCTACCAATTCCAAAGCAGTTTCGCTTTTTCCAACCCCAGAATGTCCGTTCAACAAAATACCAATACCGTAAACTTCAACCAAAACCCCGTGAAAAGTCTGATGAGGAGCAAAAATATTAGAAAAAACACGAATAATACGACTGGAAAATTCCGTAGAAGTCAAATCAGTTTTTAAAACCGGACAACAACTTTCTTCCGCCAATGCACGAAATTCTTCCGTAGGCTCCAAATCATGGGTAAAAACACAACAAGGCATTTCGTTCTTAAAAAAATTTTCTAGAGTATCCGTAGAATTTTCATTATGAAGTTTTTGAAGATAAGCAGTTTCGCCACGACCAAAAAGCTGCACTCGGTTTCCAACAAAATCCTCATAAAAACCACACAATGCAAGCCCCGGCCTGTTAATTTCAGGAATAGTAATAGCTCTTGGCAATCCACGCCTGCCGGCAATGCACTTTAAATGAAGAGCATCATGACCAGATAAATCCAAATCTAGTAAATCAAGAACCGTGAATCGTTTTTCAGCCATACAAGTATACTATACACATTGATTCATAATTTTTCAAGGTGAACTCCGCCAAAACAAAGCACACCTTGAACATAAAATGGAACCCAAAATGGACCCCAAACTTCCTTTATTTATTCTTATTTATAATTCTTGTTTCCTGCTTTCCAGAAGCAATTTCAATAAATCGAACAAACAAAGAAACCTTGTTATCTTCATTCAATGCATTCCAAATAGCATCTGTCATAACATCAATAGAAGAAGAAACCTGAGCATCCAATTTTACCTTAACCGGCTCCCCTTCAAAACTTGGCAACGGATTTCCATCTCCCATATAAGTATGAATGTAATGACCTTCTCCATTCTGAGGATTGTCATAAGTATAGGTAAAACGAAGAGTATTATCCCCATTTCCACAATCACTTTTCAAAATAGAAAGAGCATAGTTATAAGCGCCATTTTCAATTTCCAAAAGAGAAGAAATACGAGGAGTGTAATTTGGAGCGTCGTGTTCATATTTTCTACTGCGCAAAGACTGTTCAAAAGTTAAACCCTTAGCCAAACCTTCCGCAATAGTGTCCGTCTGGTCTCCATTAGTAACAATAGTTTTATTTCCCAACTGACGAACAGCAGCATAAATAATCAAACTTGGGTCTCCCGCAATCAAAGATGGGTCAAAAGCCTTTGTGCGAATAACATCAGTTGTCTTTCCATCAGCCCCCGTTTCCTGCTCAGTAACAAAAACACGGTTGCGACTACCAGCACTTCTACCCATAGTCCAATAAGCCGAAATTGCATATTTTCCATCAGCCGATTTTCCCGCAATAATACCTCGTCCAGGATAACTTGTACTTCCCAATTCTTTCTGTAATTCAACCATATTCATCCTCGCACACTCCTTTGGCCCGTTTTATTTTCGATTTTTCTCAACTTCATCATGAAGTTCATTCATAATTTTCATCACAGCCCCAACAGTTTCCACCTTTGGATCAGGACAATCAGCAGGCAAACTAGCCAGCACATCATTACGGAACTTTTTACACTCAATCACCGGACTCGCAGTCATAGTTACCACATCAGGCACAACCAAATCCGCCAGCATATCTTCAGGATTTTCAGGATTAATTCTAAGACAGTTGCCATTAATAGAAACCAGCATCATAACATCAAAAAGACGAAGATAACTGTCAATTTCCCGCAAACCTTTCTTAGTTTCAGGCTTACCAGGTCTATATCGAGTACCACTTGGGAAAACAAGAATTACCTGTCCCTTTTTCTTACAAGTATCCATTGCTCGCATAGCCGCAAAATTAATCTTTCTAGCCCGTTTTTCCTCTTCCGCCTTTTCTTCATCCGTTGCATCAGTTTTCATAAAAGCGTCCAGACTTCTAGAAGGATAAACCACAACCCGCGAATAACTTTCACAAAAAGCACGAACACCCGCACTAGCTTCATTCAACTTCATTCCCGCAATAGCAATAATTCTGTTTGCCAAATCCTTAGACCAGTCTTCACCATGCTTATTCAAAAGATAAATAATTCCCGGTAAATCAGTGTTAGAATAATGCTCCATCATAATAAGACCATGCTTGCCTTCCTTAGTAACAGCATCATAAAAAGCCTTAAAGTTTTCTACATTTCCCAAACCAGACTCAGGAAGAATATTTTCCGCCAGCAAAATATCCATATATTTTCGAGTTTCAACATTTGCTTCTTCAAAAACACAAGTTTCGTCAATTTTTGCAGCCGCTTTAGAATGATTTATCATTTCCGCAAAAATTTTTCCGTACTTTTCGCGTAAAGTCAATTCCATATAATTTCCTTCTTAATTTAATTTGTAACGATTATGAATTATAGAATAATTTATAAGTAATAACAATTAGTCTTGATAAAAGCTCTTTTTCTAAGATTCTGGGCCAAACTTATTTTTTTGCAAAGAACTATAACACCAAAATCAGCATCCTTTCCACTAACGGCCTTTCAGGGCTTACCTACGGACGGTTTTCCGCTTCGCTTCAAACCAGCTTCGCTGCCCTTCCACGCCTTTGCAAGACTCTTCCCAAAAACTTTTCTCCAAAAAAAACTAAATGTCAGATTCCTCATCGATTTTAGCGTCAGAATCCTCATCAGTTTCAGCATCAGAATCCGTAATTTGAGGAATAATTACACCTCCATCCTTTTCAATTTTCTGAAAAATCCGTTTAGCAATACCACTAATTGTATAAATTACAAACTCCGGACCAATTAAAAGCCCCGCCAGACAAGTCCATTTATTCCAAAAAATCAGCACACATTCAATTGCAACCACAACAATAATAAAAACCGATCTGCCAAAATACATAAGACAAATGCCAAAACTATTCCGAATAATATTTTTTAAAGAATTATCATATCTGGCAATCATTGGGTAAGCATAAAGATTTATAGAAATAGCAACAGCCGTAAAAAGAATAGCGCCAATTATAATCAAAAAATGAATATCATCGCCCTTAATAACCGCCTGCCAAATCAAATAGGAAAAATAAATGCAAGGAGCCGTAATACACCACATAATAGTTCCCTGCTTAAAATTGTCTTTAAACGCTTTTACAAAAGATTTTGCAATATAACCTTCTTCTTCATCTACCATTTTAAGAGTTACATAAAAAGCGGCGCTGGTAGAAGCTCCAATAGTAAAAATGGGCAAACTAAAAATTACCCACAAAATATTCAATTCCAAAACATCAATGGCTCTGTTCATAAACCTGGCAAAGCCACTGTCAATATTAAAAAGTCCCATAACTATAAGATAATAAAAAAAGAACCATCCAACAAGTCCACCACAAATAGAACTTATTGAATGGTTCCCTTTAATTATTCTAAGTAATCTATGTACTCTGAAAAATTAATTATTTTTCACCGCGAGCCTGTTTTACAGCAGCCCATCGTTTTTCTGCCTGTTTGCGAGTATGAGCACAACATTCGTCATAACCATAAGATTTTGCATCTTTAATCATACCGTTAACAATAGTGTCGAACTCAGCATCAGTTTTTGCATAAATTGCTTTCCAAGTTTCATTTCTAATACATTCAGCAACCTGGTTCCATTTCATAGAAAGATCATCTGGAACACCAGCACCTGTGTACAATGTACCTGGACTTACACGATACTTTGTCTTCTGGAGATATTTGTCTGGAGTTGCTGCACCAGCCCAGTCACGCCAAGCCTGTTCAATAGGTGTAGAAGCTGGAGCCTGTTCTGAAGCCCAAGAAATCTTGTTGTACGTTTCGTCTGTTGTAAGTGGGTTATAAGCATCACCACACCAAGTTGTATTGTTAATCTGGAAAGAACCGTCACCAAATGTTCCTTTGTAAGGTGCTGGCATATTTGTTTTAGAATCAGCAGAAGTTAATTTTCCTAATTCTGTAAAATATGTTTTTCCATCTTTAATATCCCAAGTAACACCGCGTGGACCATAGAGAGTTGTCATATATCCTTCTGGAGTTGAGAACCAGTTGATAATTGCCATACAAAGTTCTGGGTAAGCTGTCTGTGAACCAATTGTCCAAAGACGGTTTCCACCATATACGCTCTGTCCATATACGATTGGCTGTGCTTCTTCTGGAGCAACTGGATACATAGCTTTTCCTTCTGCAAGGTGATTTTCTGAGTTATAAATACCAGAAGCCATCCAGTTGAAAATATTCCAGAATGCAGTTCCGTTCTGATAGTCTTCAGACATACCATTATATTTCTGTGTCATAGAGTCTGGATCAACAAGACCTTTCTGATTCAATTTGTTAATGAACTTTAATGTGTACATATAAGGACCATCTTTATCAAGACAATCGTAGAAAGTACCAGTTGAATCATCAAAAAGACCAAAGTCAAACTCGTCATATCCAAAATATGCTGTAGCCAAAGACTTAACATACATTACCATGTTTCCATCCCAGTCGTTGAACAAAGAAAGTCCGTATGTTGGGTTTCCGTTATCGTCAGTTGGACAGATTTCCTTCATTTTTACAAGAACATCAACTAAATCATACAAATCTTTAATTCTTGGCTTACCAATTTTTTCGTAAAGATCATAACGAAGGTCCCAAGTATAGAAGAAAGACTGAAGATCGCTTGCTGATGTAGAAACGTTGAATCCATAACCATGAAGTTTTTTATCTGGAGAATCCATAAACTTGTTCTTCTGCAAAGCAAGTTTCATGTTGTCTTTAATATATGGTCCGTAAGCATCAATAATCTTTGTTTTACCGTCAAGTTTTTCTTCCCAGTCAAGAAGCATACCTTTTTTACAAGCTTGAGCATATTTGTCTGTGTTATCACCCCAAACAACAATATCACCAAGGTTACCTGCTTCCATACGAGTCTGATAAGCACCACCAGTTTCTGGAATAATGTTAATCTTTACATTGAACTTTTCTAACATAACATCAGCAAACCAACCTGTCTGCAAACCTGAATAGTTAGCCAACTGTGAATAAACATCAAGAGTTACAGTCTTCTTAGGCTTAATTTTTTTGATGTTTCCCTCTGTTTTTGCACTAGCGGCAGAAAGTGTAGCAGAAGATAAAACTGCTAAACCCAAAACAGCGCTTAATAATCGTGAGCGTTTCATTTTTTCCTCCTAACGAAACATTTTTATATATTTGTAAACTCTAAAAATTGCTCCATGTTTTCTAGAACTTTTTATGTTTACTTTTTTTAAATTAGTTAACTCTAAAAAACTGCTCCAAGTATTTAGAGTTTTTTATGTTTTCTTCTCTTTTAATATAGTAAACTCTAAAAATTGCTCCAAGTTTTCGCAATTATTTTTAACGGACTTTCGATTAGTTACCCTTTTACAGCACCCAGCATCAATCCTTTTACAAAATATTTCTGCATAAATGGATAAACACACAAAATAGGAATAGCCGTAACCATAGCTACTGTATACTGAATAGTTTTTGTATTAAGTAATTCCTGGCGCTGAGCATCAGAAAGAGCTGTTGTAGCTGTACTCATAGAAGCGGCAAGGTTTGAAGACTGTGTAAGATAAATGTAAAGTCGTTCCTGAAGTGTTTTTAACTGAGGAGCACCAGACATCAAAATCAAAGAATCCTGAAATGAGTTCCAATGTCCAACAGCAGACCAAATAGCAATGGTTGCCAAAATTGGTTTACTCAAAGGCCAGACAATTTTTATAAAAATAGTCCAATAAGAAGCACCATCAATTGCGGCACTTTCCTGTAACTCAGCAGGAATTGATTCAACATAAGTTTTTACCATGATAATGTTATAAACACTTACAAGCCCTGGAATAATGTATCCCATAAAACTGTTTGTAAGTCCAAGCATCTGCATAGTTGTAAACCAAGGAATAAGACCTGCATTAAAATACATTGTTACAATCATAAAACGGTAGCAGAACTTTCTGTGCCACATTTCAGTTTTAGTAACAAGATATCCACAGAAGCCAGAAACCGCAGTAGAAAGAGCAGTTCCTATTAAAGTTCGGGCCAAGGTAACAAGAAAGGAAGTTCCAAGACCGTGAACATTTCTTAAAGCAAAATAATTCTTAAAATTAATTCCCTTTGGATAAAAGTTTATCAATCCCTTTGCAACAAGCCCATTATCAGAAATGGTATTTATAAACAAATAATAGAATGGAAAAACACAAATCAAAGTGAACAAAATAAAGAATGCATAGTTTACAATATTAAAAATTACATCAGTAACAGATTTTTTCTCAACCATAAATATATCTCCTTTTTAAAATCTCTTTTTAAGTTGTAATTGCATAATCATCTTTTTACCAAAGATTAGAAAATACTATTACCACGAACCATTTTAGAAATCTTATTTGTAATAAACAGCAGAACCACACTTACCAACGACTTGAACATACTTACAACCGTTGAGAATGGAATATTACTGTTTGTTGTAGAACCAAAGGTCAACTGGTATACATACAAGTCAAGAACTTCAATTGGCTCTTTGTTGGTTGGATTTTTAAATACCAGATACTGATCCATACCATTACTTAAGATTCCCGAAATTGAAAGAATCAAAAGAACAACATAAGTTGGCAGCAATTCAGGCAAAGTTATATGCCACATTTTCTGGAAACGGCCTGCACCATCTACAGTAGCGGCTTCATACAACTGCTGGTCAATTCCCGAAATAGCCGCAATATACATAATTGCAGACCATCCAAGAGACTTCCAAACACCCCAAAGCCACATTTTTATCCATATTCCCTGACTTCCCATAAGCATGTTCTTACCTTTATCCCAGACACCGCTGTTTACCATAAGGCTGGAAATAAATCCTTCTGTACCAAAAATACAGAAAGCAATGGCATAAACCAAAACCCATGAAATAAAGTTAGGAATTGTTGTTAAAGTCTGAATTACTTTTCTGGCAGGTATGCTCTTAATTTCTGAAAGGAAAATAGCAAAGGCCATTGGAAGCCAGCTACCAAGAATACCCAAACCAGACATAATAAGTGTATTTCTAAGAACTCGCAGAATATCTGAACGAGTTGCGGCATTTTCAAAAGGTGCTTTAAACCACTTTAATCCAACCCAGGAATCCATAGAAAGAATGTCTCCAGGATTATAATCAAAGAAAGCATATCGCCAGCCCCAAAGTGGAAGGTAACTGAAAAGGAATACAAGAATTAAACAAGGCAAAAGCATAATAAACAGCTGCAAAGGTGCGTCTATTTGGCAAACCTCGTCTTTTTCTGGTGCTGGTGTTTTTATGAAAGAAACAATTACACAAGCAAAAATTATGGCAAGAAAAATAAAATAAAGTGGGATTGAAGTTGGTTCGTGAGGAAGAACTTTATCCACATTTGGACTTGAACAAATTAAATTGTAAGCTCTAAGTATTCCAAACAAACTTGCAAAAGAAACTGTAGTTCCCGCCAGCAATGTAATATGGGCATATCTTTTTAATTTATTATTACCAATGGACATACAGGCGCCAACACCAGTGGCAATTATTCCTATACAAACAAAAAGGCTCGAAATCCATGCCAGTCTTGTAACAGATTCTGGGAGCCATCCGCGAATTAATGCACGCTGAAGGTTTTGTGTGTAAGTTGCATAAGAGAAGCCCGATGTAAACAAAGAAACATTTCTGTTTATATTTTCTGATATTCGTGCAGGGTTTGCTCCTGGAATAAAAAGCAACAGGAACAAAAGCAATGCAAGGATTCGGAATGTAACCTGAAATGGAAAAGAATTAAGCTGTGCTTTTTCAGAAGCTTGTTCTGTCTGCTGGGCATCTTCGCTTTTAATGAACAAAAGGCACACAGATAAAACCAAGATTATTCCAGCAAAAATCAAATATACAGGGATTCCCGCTGGTGCAATAGGAGCAACATCAATTCCACCGGCCATTGGGAAGGCAGACATAGAAGCATCTTCCAAAAGATTATAGGCTGTATCATAAGGAAGCATACTCAGCATTGTCAAAACAGAACCAACCGATGTTACAATAAAGCCAATCTTTCTGATGATTTTAGTTCCGTAGATAAGATAAAGACCTATTAAAGTCAGAATTATAGCAAAATATGTGAAAATACTGTAAATATGAGCCTTTTTTAATCCGGAAGCAATTTCTTCATTTTCAGATTCAAAATCTGCCCAGGCCCCTTTAAAGTCAATCATTTTGATTTTTTCTGCTTTATCAAAAGTCATGCCTTCATCAGAATCTTCGTCCCAATCATCATCCCAATCGTCGTCTGATTCACTTTCAAAAGCATCTGCCGCTTCCTGAGCCATAGCCGCAAAGCTAGCATAAAAATCTTCGTAAGAGAAGGAATCTTCGGAAGAATCGGCGCTCATATTTCCAAAAGGATTTTCCAATTCATCTGAATCAGCTGCATCAAGTTGAACAAATGGCGAAACATAATTCTTAAAAAAGAAGGCTGATTTTACAAGAGAGGTATTTACAGGCTGCTTTCCAGAAATTCGAGCTGGATTTAATCTACCTATAAAAGTAATTGTAAACAAAGCGATTATCGCAATCTTTACCACATAATCTAAAACTGTTTTTATGATTTTTTTAGGATTTAACTTTTTTTCCACAGACTTTTCCACAGAAATTCTCCACATTAACATTTTGGAAAATTATAAATCCGATTGTTGAGAATAACACTTTTTTATTTATTAGTTTTTTAAACAGGATTAGTTGAAATTTTAGGCAGTCTTTTTTTGAATTTAAGACCGTTCATACGAATTTTTTATACCAATCTGCTGCCGATATTTTGCCACCGTTCGACGAGCAATTTTTATTCCCTGGTCATTCAAGAAAGTGGTCAGCTGAGAATCAGAATAATTTGCCTCTTCCAGAAGCTTTTGTATTTTTACTTTGATTGAATCAGAAGAAATTTTTTCTCTACCATCAGATGAGGAAACTCCCGAAGAAAAGAAGTAACTGGCAGGGAACAGTCCCCACTCTGTTTGAATGTATTTGCTGTTGTTTTTGCTGGACATTCTGGAAACTGTAGATTCATGAATACCAAGCATTTCTGCCACCTGTCTGCGAGTAAGAACATTCAAATGCCCCGGACCTTCGTTAAAAAAATCCTTTTGGTAATGCACAATGGCACATCCCTGAAATACAATGGAAGATTCCCGATACTGCAGATTCAAAAGAAACTCTTTTGCCTTGTCCACCGCGCTTTTATCATAATAATCTGCTGAAAGTCGTAATTCCGGCAATATTCCAGATGCATATTTTATTTGATAATAAGATTTTTCATCGCAAACAATCTTTCCTCGCGAAAAATCATCAGAAAAAATACGACCTTCTTTTTTTTCGACTGTAAGAATAATATCAGGTCTGTTGGAATCCAATTCTGAAACATCAGAAGAATATTCTGCGGCAGGACGAGGATTCAGCGTTTGGATAAAATCTATTGTTTCTTCCACCAAAGCTTCGGTCAACTTTATATCATCAATAAGAAGCCGATGAGCAAACTTCTTTGAATGCCATTTTTCCCGAAAATCCTTAAGATTTTTTATAACTTTATCTGGTTGAGGAGGATTAAGTAAATCCAAATGACCATCCAGAATAAAAAGTGCCAGAGCAGGAGCATTACCAGCTATTTTTGCCTGAACAAAAAGACTTTCCTCCAGATTTTTACAACAAGTTCCCACTGGATCCATTCGTTGTATTCGGTCCAGACATTGGGCTAAAAGAGCTTTAGTTTGAAGTGGGCGTTTTTTATCAAGCAAGGATTCGGGAGAAAGCATATTGCCATAACAACCGTTTTTATCAAGATTGTAGATTAAGGCTCTACACAAGGAATATTCATCTTCGGATACTCTGCTAAGATTCAACTGCTCCATCAAATGCTGTTGAAGAGTTTCCCGACGATCTTCACTGTTTTCCAAAGCGGCCTGATATGCATCTCCATCACCATATTTTCTGCTGCCATAATCGGAAAAACCACTGTCTTCTCTATTATATTTATGCTGAAAGTTTTCTATTTCTTCATGAGATGAAGCCAATGGGTCAGAAACAATTTCCAAAGCAGGATTTTGGCTGGCATTTTTATAGATTTCTTCTCTAAGTTCGCGACTTCCCATAGAAAGCAAAGAAAGTGCCTGAATCTGTCTTTGAGACATTCTCTGCACCTGTTTTTGAACTTGAACCTGCTTTTGATATAAACCAACGCTTTCACTCATAAATATAATTGTAGCATAAAATTATTTCTAACAGTATACTTTGCATTATGAAAAATATTGAAGATTTTGGCTTAAGAATACCGGAAATACTTATTCCGTCTAATGTTGATTTGTCTACTTGGTCTGTTATTGCTTGTGACCAGTACACACAGGATAAAGATTATTGGAAAAAAGCAGAAGAAACAGTTGGTGAAAAACCATCAACTTTAAAACTGATTTTACCAGAAGTTTACCTAAACTCGCCAGACAAACAGGAGCGAATTGTAAAAATCAGACAGACAATGGACGACTATCTTAAATCTAATGTCTTTGACAAACCTCTTAAAAGTTTTGTCTATATAGAAAGAAAAACTGCTTTTGGAAGAACCAGAAAAGGTTTGGTAGCCCAGATAGATTTGGAAACCTACGAATGGAAGCCTTTTTCAAAAGCCAATATTCGCGCCACAGAAGCCACCATTGTGGACAGAATCCCTCCTCGAAAAGAAATCCGAAAAGGTGCTTCTATTGAACTTCCTCATATAATGCTTTTGGTAAATGATAAAGAGGATGTTCTTGTTGGTGGAACAGGAAAACTAGCAAAAACAAAGGCTCCTTTGTATGACGGAAAACTTATGAATAACGGTGGTTCAATTACAGGATGGACATTAAGTTCGGAAGAAGAAATATCCGCTGTTACGGCCGCCATAAATACCATAGCCGAAAAAAATACCGCAGATGATGGTTCTACATTCCTTTTTGCTGTAGGTGACGGAAATCATTCTCTGGCAACTGCAAAAGCGGTTTGGGATGAATATAAAGCAGAATTACAAGCCTCTGGAGCATCGGAAAAAGAACTTCTGGAAAATCCTGTACGATTTGCTTTAATTGAAATTGTCAATCTTTATGATACAGGTCTTACCTTTGAGCCAATTCATAGAGTTGTATTCAATATCAACAATGAAGAACTTATAAATGAACTTGCAAAAAAACTTGATGGAAAAATCTGCGTTCTTCAAAATCAAGATGAACTTGAAAAAGCTGTAAAAAACTCTTGGGCGAACTTCGGTTTTGATTATGTAGATTCAACTGGTGCACAAAAATATGTTCTTTTGGAAACCTCTATACAGGAACTGGCAGTTTCAAGATTGCAGCCGGAAATTGACGCATTTTTGAAAACTGTTTCGGAAACCGCAAATATCAAGCCTGAAATTGATTACATTCACGGAACCGAAGAAGTTTTGAAATTGGGTAAAAAAGCGGGTTCTATGGGAATACTTCTTCCTCCAATTGCAAAGGATTCATTCTTTGAAACAATAAATGGTCGTGGTCCTCTTCCTCGAAAAAGTTTTTCTATGGGTGAAGCAGATGAAAAACGTTTTTATCTGGAATGCCGCCGTTTGTTCAGCTAATCAGTTTTTCTGAAACCTTCTATTCATTGGTAACGATTCTGAGGATTGCTTTACCGAATTGTTCAGCTTTTGCTTCGCCAATTCCGTAAACATTTCTCAGATCGGCCTTCACTTTTGGCTTTTTGGCAGCAATGTCAAGCAAAGTTTTATCATTAAATACAACATAAGGCGGAACATTCATATCATCGGCTTTGCGTCGTCTCCAGCTTTTTAACTCTTCAATAATTCTTTCTGCCTCAACATCATTTTCGGCTGGCTTTTCTGCACTGATTTTTTCGCTCTTTTTGTGAAGCACATAATCGGGAGCAGCTTTATCTTTTCTCTGTAGATTTTCAATGTTTGATAACATAATTGGCAGCTTTATCTGGGCTCTTGTTTTTAAAAGTGTTCGTCCAATGTAAGAAACCTTTAAAACATTGTAGTCACCTTCTTTGTAGATGTAATTATTTTGCATCAACTGTTCAAGCAATTCAAACCAATCGTCTTTTGGAATGTCTTTTCCTATGCCCCATGTAGAGACTAAATCGTGACCATTATCAATTATTCGTTTTTGACGGGAACCTAACAAAACATCAATTACATAACTTGCACCGAATCTTTCATTTGTTCTTAAAATGCAGGACAGAAGTTTTTGCGCGGGAATTGTAACATCCACCATAGGGATTTCGCCAGTTGCACAAATATCACAACAGCATTTTTGCTCAGATTCATTTTCTGGTGGTTCAAACAGTTCACCAAAATATCCTAAAAGGGCTTTTCTTCTACAACCTCTTGTGGATGCAAATGACAGCATTCCCTGTAAAAGCTTTTCTGATTTTTGAGGATCAGCGGAATCTTCAAAAAAGAAGCGGATTTTATGGATATCTCCGGGGCTAAAAAGAAGCAATGCAGCAGATGGCAAACCGTCTCGTCCTGCACGACCTATTTCCTGATAATATTCTTCTATGGATTTTGGTAAATCATAATTGATGACAAAACGCACATTTGGTTTATCAATTCCCATTCCAAAAGCAATTGTTGCAACCATAATCTGGATTTTATCTTTTATAAATAAATCTTGATTTTTTGCACGAACATCATCTGATAATCCAGCGTGATAATTTAAGACCGAAAAACCCATCTTATCTAACATGGCAGTTAATTCATCTACCTGCTTTCTTGAATAACAATAGATTATTCCACTCTCACCTTTATGGTTTTTAAGGAAATCTACAACCTGCTTTGCTCCATTCCGTTTTGGCTGAACTTCTAGAAAAATATTACTTCTATTAAAGCTGGAGATAAAAACTGAAGGAGTTTTCATTCGGAGATTTTTTATTACATCCTGCTGAACCTGTTTTGTTGCGGTTGCGGTTAATGCCAGCATAACAGCGTCTGGGAAAAAATTACGAACTGAACTGATTTCCATGTAATCAGGGCGAAAATCGTGGCCCCATTGAGAAACACAATGAGCTTCGTCAATGGTTATTAAGCTGATTTTTACACTGTTTTCACAAAATAATTCTCTGATTCGGCTGGTAGCTAGACCTTCTGGTGACACATAAACAATTTTTACCTTTCCTGCGCGGATATCATCTACAGTGGACAAATATTCTTCCCACTCAAGAGAACTGTTCAGAAAAACTGAATGAATGCCAGAAGCCTCCAATGATGCAACCTGATCTTGCATTAGTGAAATAAGTGGAGATACGACTACTGTCATTCCGTCCATAATAAGGGCTGGAATCTGGTAGCAGATGGATTTCCCTCCACCAGTTGGCATAACGGCTAATGTATCGTGTCCATTTAAAACTTGAGAGATTATTTCTTTTTGATTAAGTCTGAAGCTGTCATAACCAAAAACAGTTTTTAATACTAGTTCTGGTTTAGCACCGACAAATGCATTTTCTGTAATTTTCACATAATTATTATAGCACAAACCCACTTGAATATCCTCTACATATATGTTATATTATAAAAACCAAGCCGGAGTGTTGGAATGGTAGACAAAGCAGACTCAAAATCTGCCGCGGGCAACCGCGTAAGAGTTCAAGTCTCTTCTCCGGTATATAAGCTCTCTGATTTTTTTCAGGGAGCTTTTTTTTTATATCTGATTTATTTCCTTGTCTGGAGACTGAACTCTGCTCGAGCAT
>JAKSTL010000020.1 GCA_024402595.1 Treponema sp.
TACACTGTTACCTTGGATGTTTATTCGCCAAGCTGGGATGATTTTACTGATTATGAAAATCTAGCCAGTCTTGTTTTTACAAAAACAATTTCTCTGGACATAACAGCAGATATGACAGCTTTTGCATTAACTTTCGATTTGGAAAAAGTAGAAAATGCAATGGGATTGTTGAACATATACTATTATCTTGGAACTTCAACTTACGAAAATCTCACCGTTTTTTATAAGGTTTTCAAATCTTCTGATTATATGAGCGGAAATAGAAATGACACTCATGCCGTTATAGAATTTTCACTTTCTGAACAAAATGATAAAGAAAATGATTATCTAACAACAAATTTTCCATTACCCGCTTTAGACGAAAGTTACATTATTACTGGAAATGTGCTTTATGAAGAAGATGGAACTTTACTTCCATTAAGAAAAACAGAAATTGTAAAGGTTTTGCCAGGAAAATTTGTGGATGTAAATTTCTATGATCCTTCTTATGGTCAGTCATCAGAAGAAAAGATTTATTCGGTAAAATTGAATGTGGTTGGTCCAGATGGAAATCCTTTGGTCACAAAAGACACAACAGATAGTGATTGGAATACAAATATTTGTAGAACTCAGTTGGAGGGATGCGATTTTGCATATTCTGAGGCAACTGTAGAAATTAAATCCGACAAAGAAAGTTTTATGGAATTACCAATTTTGGTAAATCAAACTCTTGAAGGCGAAACATATTATTTTTATGGATGGTATTTTGACAAAGAAGGTAAAATCCCAGCATTTAATACTTCATTTATTGCAGGCCAATGTGGTGGAGATACAGACAGATTCTCTGAAGATTCAACTTACTTAGAATTATTTGGTGTAGATTTACACGGAAATGTTCCAATGCTTTATCCAAAATGGAAAAAATCATATAAATTATACAGTGTCGGTGAAATTAACTGGGATGAAAGTACAAAAAAAGATGTTGTATATGTAAATGATGAAGGAACTAATGTAAAAAATATCACTCTGGACGGAAAATATGTTTGGAAAGTAGAAGCTCCTGAAACAATGAATTATAAATTTGCAGGTTTTTACTACGATGAAGCTTTTACAATTCCATTAAATAGTGTAACAGAATTGAATTCTCGTAAAGGTTGTGATGTAACATATTATCTTGTAAATGAAGATTTTGATTTTGAAGGTGATGTTTATATTTACGCTAAATATTTGGATATATTTGGTATGTTTGAAAAACCTATTGATGCAGATACTGGTGAACTTGCTACAGCCTTATCGGAGCTTGTTTACTTTGGTGTATTCCCAAAATCTGTAGTACCAGAAAGCAGATTTACAGACTCAACTCCGCTTGTTATTGACGAAACTGATAAAAAAATTGTTGGTGCTTATACTTACTACAAAGGAAACGATGACAATTGGTATGTAAAGGCAGATGAAAATTCTTATGGTACTTCATCTACATATTCGGATGGTTCAATAGTACAAAAGGCTGACACAACATCTACCCGCTATTTTAGGGCAGAACCAATTAGATGGAAGGTTTTGACTTTAGATTATAATGGAAGCAAAAAAGCTCTTCTTGTGGCAGAAAATGTTCTTACTGGAAACATTCCTTTTTATCAAGCCAGTACAAGCAGAACAATAGATGGAAGCACCATTTATGCAAACAACTATAAATACAGTACAATCCGTGCTTACTTAAATGGAAAATATGAAACTGACGATACTCAGAGTCATGAATATGAAGATAACGGATTCTTACAGACAGCCTTTACAAGAGAAGCACAGAATTATATTGAAAACACATTAGTGGATAATTCTGCAGACTCAGCTAGATATGATGCTACTGTACTTAAAACTCATTCATGTGAAAATACAAATGATAAGATTTTCCTTTTAAGTACAAGTGAAGTATTTAATACGACCTATGGTTTTGATGAATATGACAGTAGTTCTCTTCCAGAAAAACACCAATCCCGTCATCGTGTTTCAACAGACTTTGCCAAAGCAAATAATGTTATTGAAAATAGTAATCGCGGCACATGGTGGCTGCGTTCTCCTTATGGTTCAGCTTCTACTGCAAGTGAAACTGCCGCTCGCACTATAACTTATCAGGGTGCGAATGGAAACGGTTCAGCCAACCTAATTAACTATGGTGTTGTGCCAGCATTAACTATTTCACTTCAGTAAAACTGTCATCCCGAATGAAGAACTGTCATCCCGAACTTGATTCGGGATCTCACCACCAAAAAAACATGTTTTACCGTGGGATGCTGAAATAAATTCAGCATGACGGATGGGTTTATCCCAAACGCATTTTGTCATCCCGAACGGATGGTTGTCATCCCAAAATGCATGTTGTCACCCCAAACGGATGGTTGTCATCCCGAACTTGATTAGGGATCTCACGGAAAATACTTTAGTGCTGGCTTTTTTGGAAGCCCCATTTTTGAACTTCTGCAGATTTCTGTGTTAATCCTACATAATAGGCATCAAGTTCAGTAAAATTATTTGTAACTGAATCGTAGTGGGCTTTGCCAGTTTTGCTGTCGTAGCAAGTGTACATAATATCGTTGGATTTATTGTCTTTACACCATTTTACATATTCTTTTGTAATGCCGTAGTTATCTCCATAAGGATCATCCATATACAAATCTGGAGCACCAAAAGTGTGAAGGATTTCGTGGGCATAAGCAGCAGGTGGCTCTTCTGAACCAGAAGCATTAACATACATATAACAAATCTCAAAAGGGAACATAATGCCTTCATACCAGTTTGTTGTACAAGAAGTTACAGTGTTAGTCATTGGTGTATTTACCAATACCATAAAAATCATATTGTCGGCATTGTATTTTGTTTTTAATGAAGCATAATCAATATTTTCTATGATAAAGTTGCAGGTAGCATTATCCATTCCGTCTTTTGTAAGGTCTGTTTTAATTTTTCCTGTATAATATAAGTCGGAGTTTTTCTTCCAGTCATAAATGAAGTGGTTGTCTGAGCCATATTTTTTAGCACTAGTGGTAAGCCAGTCAACGGCAATTCCAACATATTCCAGGCTATTATCTTTTGTGCTCTGTTTTGCTTTTGCCCAACTGGTTTTAGTATCATCGGCAAAAATAGAAATAATTACTGTTGTTCCTTGTAATTTATCAGCAGAACCTAAAGACGAGAAAATATCATCGTTGGATTTTGAATTGTTTTTGCTGTTCTGGCTATAATCTGAATTATATTTATTTTTAGGTTTTTTTGATGTGTAAGAATCGGTGTTTTCGTAGTCATCGTAATCGTCATAATCATCGTAATCATTATAATCGTCGTAGTCATCGTAATCATCATAATCATCGTAATCATCATAGTCATCGTATTCATCTTCATAACCGTAGTCATCATCATCGTACGAAGAATCAAAAAAGAAAAAGTAAGCGGCTAAGGCAACTGCAACAACGAGAACAATGGCAATCACTAATTTAATAATTTTTTTCATAAATAAACTCCTAACATTTTTTCTTTCATTTTATAATAGATAAGGCGATAGTTACAAGTAATTGTCATTCATAATATTTTTTTATAAAATAGTATAATTAAAGTTATTTAGTATGATTAAATACTGACTTTTGATTGTTGTCATCCCGAACTTATGACTGTCATCCCAAACTTATGACTGTCATCCCGAACTTGATTCGAGATCTCACAATAAATTAAATGGGATGCTGAAACAAGTTCAGCATGACAAAATTTTTGAAACAAGTTTTGCATGATGATATTGTTATATTCTGAAACAAGTTCAGCATGACATAAAAATCAAAATGCTCGCTCGGAATATCGGGGAAATTGCAGTATTTAGTTGAGGTGGTTTTATGATTACTTTAAAATTTGGCGGAACTTCCATGGCAAATGCCCGCCGTATTTTGGCTTCTTCGGAAATTATTATTGGCCGAGCTAAAGAAGATCGTATTAGTGTTGTTGTTAGTGCCTGTGCTGGCGTTTCTAACAATCTTCAATCTGCTATTGATGCAACTACCTCTGGTATTTCCGGGGCAAACTATGTAACGGATTTACGCAATACTCATAACGAAATTTGTCTTGAACTTCAGTCTAAGCTTCCAGGCTTTGATGCTGAAAAAGTAATGGCAAAAATTGAACCTAATTTTGTTGAATTGGAAAAATTACTTGCCGGTTGTGTTTCATTCGGCGAGTGTCCAGATACAGTTCATTGTAGAATTATGGGAATGGGAGAATTACTTTCAGCTCCAATTATGGAAGCCGTTCTTCTTGCTAAAAAACAGAGTGTAATTTTCCTTGATTCACGCAAATTTGTTTTCACAACAGGAAATCAGAAAGAAGGTGAAGCTGATTATGCAAAATGTAATGAAGCTTGTGCTCCTTTCCGTGATGGTGCAAGTCCTGCTCAGACAAGAATTCTTTTGTTCCCAGGTTTCGTTTGTACTTGGAGTGGTGGAGTAGGTACAAAACCTGTTATGGGCCTTTTGGGACGTAACGGTTCTGACTTTAGTGCCGCAATTATTGGGGCTTCATTGCGTGTTAAACGTGTTGAATTCTGGACTGATGTTGACGGTGTTTACACAGCTGATCCTCGCATTGTAAAAGATGCAATTCTTGTTGATGATATGTCTTATGAAGAATCAATGGAACTTTCATTCTTTGGTTCAAAAGTTCTTCATCCAAAAACAATCGCTCCACTTCAGGCAAAAGGCATTGAAGCCTGGAGTTTGAATTCTCACAATCCTTCTGCTCGCGGTACACGCATTGGTCAGGGACCATTCCAGTCACGCGGCAAATCATCAATTTGTGGTGTTTCTTCTTTGAAGCACGTTGCAATGATTTCAGTTGGTGGTTCATTGATGCGTGGTCGTACTGGTATGGCAAGTAAAATCTTCTCTGCTGTATCAAGTGCTGGAACTTCTATCCTTTTGATTACACAGTCTTCTTCTGAATATACAATTTCTTTCTGTGTTCGTGATGAAGAAGCTGATAAAGTAAAGATTGCTCTTGAACGCAAGTTTGAACTTGAAATCCGCGAAAAATTAATTGATGAAGTTGATGTTAGAAAAGATTGTGCCATTGTTTCTGTTGTAGGTGACGGAATGATTGCAAACCGTGGTGTTGCAGGAAAATTCTTGAACGCTCTTTCTTCTCAGGATATTAATATTCTTGCCATTGCTCAGGGTAGCTCAGAACGCTGTATTTCTGCTGTTATTACTGGAGAATATGCTGATACTGCAGTAAAAGCTGTTCATCAGTTCTTCTTCCACACAGCTCAGACTATTGAAGTATTTGCATTCGGTGCTGGAACAATTGGTGGAACAATGATTGATCAGATTCGTGATCAGAGAGAAAAGCTTCTTAAAGAAAATGTTGATATTAAAGTTTTGTGTATTACAACAATTGACGGTATGCTTTTGAACGAAGACGGAATCGATTTGACAAACTGGCGTGATCAGATGAAAAAGCCTGATTATCCATTTGGACCAAACAATGTTGACGACATCATTAAATTTGTAAAAGAAAAGAAACCTTTAAATCCTGTATTTGTTGATTGTACCGCTTCTTATGATTTACCAGAACGCTATTTGGACATTATCAATGCAGGTATGTCAATTGCAACTCCAAATAAACGCGCCAACTCAATGAATATTGAATTCTACCGTGAATTGCGTCGTACAGCTAACAAAATGAACCGCCGCTTCTTGTATGAAACAAATGTTGGTGCTGGCCTTCCAATTATTGATACTTTGCAGAATCTTTATAAATCTGGTGATAAACTTGAAAGCTTTAACGGAATTATGTCAGGTTCACTTTCTTACATCTTTGGTAAATTGGATGAAGGTGTTCCATTCAGTAAGGCTGTTTTGGAAGCTAAAGAACTTCGTTACACAGAACCTGATCCACGTGATGATTTGAACGGTATGGATGTTGCCCGCAAAGGTTTGATTATTGCCCGTGAATCTGGATATGACATTGAACTTTCTGATATTGAAATGTTCAAAGTATTCCCAGAAGATTTTGATTCATCTGGAACTGTTGAGGAATTCCTTGCAAAACTTCCACAGGTTGATGAATATTTTGCAAAGAAGATTCTTGATTTGAAAAAAGAAGGCAAAGTTTTGCGAATGGGTGCCACAATTAAAGACGGAAAGGTTTCTGTTGGTATGATGGAAGTTGATCAGGCAAATCCTTTGTACACTGTAAAGGGGGGTGAAAACGCATTTGTATTCTACACAGAACGCTATCAGCCAATTCCTTTAACTGTTCGTGGTTACGGTGCAGGTGCTGGTGTTACAGCTGCAGGTGTATTTGGTGATATTTTAAGAACTGTTTCATTCAATCCTGGAGAATAATGGGAGAAAACTATGGAAAAATTTGTATTAAGTGTTTTGGTAGAAAATCATGCAGGCGTTTTGAGCCGCGTTTCTGGATTGTTTAGTCGTCGAGGATATAATATTGATTCTTTGACAGTTTGTGAAACAGGAAATCCAAATCAATCACGAATGACCATCGTTGTAAAAGGCGATGAATACATTCTTGAACAGATTCAAAAACAACTGGCAAAACTTGTAGAAGTTATTTCAATTAAAAAGTGCGAAAAAGCTACATCTTGTCAGCGAGAAATGGCTTTAATAAAAGTTCGTGCAGAAGGTACAAACCGTGGAATCATTATAGAAACCTGTGATATTTTCCGTGCCCATATTGTAGATGTGGGAACAGAATCTTTGGTAGTAGAAGCCACTGGTAGCGAAGACAAAATTGAAAGTCTTATTCGTCTTCTTGAACCTTATGGTATTCTTGAATATGTAAAGACAGGTTTAACAGCAATGGACCGTGGTTCAGAAATTATGAGTGTGTAAGCACATTCATTTAATTTTTTTCCAGACAAAGGAAGTCAAGCCAGTGGTGATTTTATCTATTTGCTCCTGATTTGCAAGTCTGAAAATCTTAAGCTGCATTGGAAAAAGCTCCGATGCAGCATTTTTTTTATCTAAAAGATTTTGTAATTCAAGTTTTTGTTCTTCCGTAAATGCATTGTTTTTTAAAATGGTTTTAATTAAAGGAAAAAATGAGAAGTATGTGCAAAAAGAATTATGATTTTCGTTAAAGGCTTCAATTTTAAGGGGCAGCAAAATAGATGTAAAATCTTTTGAAAATACAGGTGCTTCAATTTGAAGGGCTTTAATTTTTCCTGCCAGTTTTTTTAATTCATCGTTAGAAAAGTCTGTGGCAGAAAAATCGGAAGAAATATCCTTTTGCAAAAAATCTGAATCCGCTAAAAAATCCGAAGAAACTGGAAGAAAAAAAGGAATATTTCTGTAAAAAATAAAATCCGAAAAGTTTTTAGAAAAATCAGAAATCAGTTTTTTACAAAAATCAATAATTTTTCCTTCTTCTGTAGAATGAACCGCAATTACTAGCATTTTTTTAGTATAATCTTTTTAATAAAAATGATACAGTATTTATAAAGATTCACCTTTTGATGGTAGTTATGGAAAGCATTAAGAAATATTTTATTCGTATTAAAACAGATTTTACAAAGCTTTATTTTAAGATTAAAAACTGGAACAAAACTTATAAAATCATAACTCTGGTGGTACTGGCCGTTGTTCTTGCTGATTCTTTTTTAATCAATTTTGTTCTTGTAAATCAAAAGAAAGCAAAAATTAAGTTTTCGGCCTTTGGTGTAGAAGAAAAATCATCTTTAGTTGCTTTGGATAGTGGCGCTCACAAGGGAAAAATTAAATCAAACGGAAAACAGTCGCCTTTTGCCTCTTTTGGTTTTACATCATCTCAGAAAAAACAGATTGCACAATTTTTTGAAGACAATAAAACTGCAGCGGTGGCGGTTAGAGTGGAAATTACCCCGAATAATTCTCAATTTGCCGCTATAGGAAACGGAATGCCTCTGAGTTTTAAAATGGGCTTTTTGTCGGAGGATAATTTTTCTGAAAAATCGGGTGGCAAAAAAAAGTTTGTTCCATTTAAGATGTACGATTTTGATAAGGCCGTTGTTTCTGCTGATTATAATAAGATTTTTAGGGATAATTTGCCAGAAAACAAAACATTAAAGTTTGACCTGTCCATTGCAATTCCAAAAAAGGCTTTTGAATCATCGTTACCAGAAGGTTTTTTTATTTACAGTGATTTTGATTTAAAAATTACCAGTTTTTGTATTGTTCCTGTTCAAATTGGATTTGATAAATCTGGGGTTTATCCGTTTTTTGGTTTTGGTGCTAATGGCGGAATTATTGACTCTAGTAATTCATCTGTAGATTTTTCTGCGGCATCGGCAGTTTTTTCTGTTCAAAATAGCCCTGAAAATCTTTTGCCGGAAATTGTAATAACTTTAAGCAAGGATGAGTCCCAAAAAGCAAGCTTGGAAAAATCGGTTTCTGCTAAGCTTAATGCTGGTGGGGAACAGATTTTTATTAAAAACTCTAAAAAAGCTTCTGAACTTATAATTCCAGCGGCTTCCATAAAAAATCCTTATATTTTAATTGATATTGCAGAAAATAAGGAATGTATTCAGGGAATGATTCTTCGCACTCAAACCTCAGTACATAAAACTCTTTTTGAAAATACCACTGAAGCTGTTTATAATCCTATTAGAACTGATCCTGGAATGATTGTAAAATATCCAAAAAATAAATGGCGAGTAAAGGAATACGAACTGTTTGAATGGGACAGATATCCGGGAATATTGTTTTTTGATACAGAGAATTATGATGTTCAAGGAAAGTTTTTTTCAAGATTGGCATATTTTGTAGAAAAAGAAGGATTTAAGGGAACAATTTTAACCAATGCTCAGCTGAATGGAAAGCATGGATACAACGCTCACGATTACAGTGCTGAATCTTTGGCAAGCTTTTTTAATGCAGTAGATAAATCTGGAGTTGAAATCAACAAAGAAGAAGAGTTTTTGCGGAAGATTCTTTTACAAAATGAAATTATTTTTGAAAGTGAAAATGGTTACATTGGCGGAAAAGGTGGTCTGGTTTCTATTTCTCAGGAATCGGAGCTTTATTTACGGAATCAGCTGTTGGTTCACGAAGGATATCACACTTTGTTTTTTACCGACGAAGAGTTCCGCAATTTTGTGGCCGCGGTTTATTACACAATGGACGAAAAAACAAACAGCTTCCTTATAGATTATTTTAAGTCGCAGTCCAGCCTTGGTTATGATACTAACGATGATTATTTAATGCACAACGAGTTTATGGCTTATGTGCTTCAAAATGCATTGAGAAATGTTTCATCTTATTTTGTAACTAGAGCAAAATGGGCTTCTGTAAAAAAATACACTCCAGAACTGGCAGCTTATATTGTAGAAAGCAATGGTCAAGGTTTTGAAGATGCCGCCATTATGCTTAACGATTTTATTTTTGATAAATATGGCTTGATTTCTGGAAGTGTTTCTCTTGTGAACCGATAATCAATATTTTTAGAAATTAATTGTCGATGTTAAAGACTTTTACGGCGCCTAAGGTGGTTGGTGGACCATGGCCAGGCATTAAAATAGTTCCGTCCTGCTGCGAATAGATTTTTTCTTCAAGATTGGTGCGAAGAATATATTCTGAATAGCTGGAATTGGTGGAACCCATAGAACCTGCAAAAAGAACATCGCCTGTAAAAAGCACATTTTCTATGCTGTAGACAATGGAATCGGAAGTATGCCCCGGAATTGAAAAATAGTGGACAATCATTTTGCCAATTTTAATTTTTCCGTCTCCGTTTAAAACATAAGTGTCATTACCTGCAACTTCCCAGTCCGCTGCATAAATCTTTGGAGAATAGATTTTTCTAAGAGTTTTTAATCCATCAACATGGCTTCCGTGATTGTGAGTGATTAAAACTGCCGAAAGATGAAGATGGTTGTCTTCTATTTGTGAAATAAGTGATTCGGTAATTTCTCCCGGATCGATTATAAGAGCTTCGCCGTCTTTTTCGTTTACAACCACATAGCAGTTGGAAAAACCGCCTGTATTCAAGTGAAAATAAATCTTCATTTTTGACATTGCCTCCTATAATTTTTAATTTTGAGAATTGCTTAGAGCTTCGTTTGAAAGATTTTGTCCAGAAACAATAGCACTTCCATCGGTAGAAAACTCTGCTTCTCTGGTGTTGGACAATTTGAAAGAAACATTGGTTCGTTTGGAACTATGGAACAGGGTTTTCTTTAAGTTGCAGTTTTGAAAAGAGGTATCAACCAAAGTGGCATTTATAAATCTGGAATTATATAAATCTGAATTATCAAAAGAAGATTGATAAGCTTTTATGCCATTGAAATTGTTTTGAATCATATCGCTGGAAGTAAAAATTGTGTGAGAAAAGGTACAGCCGGAAAAGGATGTAAAAAGCATGTTACTTTTAATCATATTGCAGTCGTTAAAAACGGCAAAGTCAAAGATGGTCATGCGGAACAAGGTGTTTTCTGAATGAATGTTTATAAAGGTGCAATGCTGGAAGTTACAGCCAAAAAACTTTTTATTGGAAAAATCGATGTCTGTAAAAATCATTCCAGAGGCATTTAGTCCAACAATTTTGTCGTGAGTAGCAATGTATTTGTAGATATTTTCCTTTGCTTTTCCAGGATTTGGTGTATGGTCAATGCAATAATTTTTTTCTTCGGTAATGTTTCCATCTTTGTCAAAGGTAGAAAGAGCGATATTTCTGCAATGATGTACCATGCACATATTTTGGGTAAACATGAGAAAATTATAAATGATTGGATAATTAAAAACAATATTAATTCTAGTTGTGAAGTTTTACTTTTTAAGTGTCAACTTGTTCAAAAAAGGAAATGTAGGTAAAATAAGAATTGTATGAAGTGTTGGAAATGTAAAGCGGAAATTGGCGATTTAGATGTTTTTAGAACAAGTGAATGTCCTGTTTGTCATTGTGATTTGCATTGCTGTAAGGGCTGCAGGTTTTATTCCGCTTCTAGTCATTTTGAATGTAAAGAAAATATTATGGAACCGGTGCACGAAAAGGAAAAAGCTAATTTTTGTGATTTCTTTTCTTGTAACAAGGTTGGTGGGGAAGAAGCAGATAATTCTTTGATGAAAAATGCGGCATTTTCCGCGGCTTCTGCTTTGTTTGGCGAAGAAATAAAAACAACTGGTAATGATTCTGATAAAGCTAAAAATGCTTTTAATTCTTTGTTTGGAGATTTATAGAAATTGTCTGTTGATTTTGCCTTTTTGGATTCTGGTACAGGTGGCATTCCTTATCTGATTCATTTGCTGGAAGTTTTTCCCAAGGCAGATTGTGTTTACATTGGTGATACGGCGAACTTTCCTTATGGAGAAAAAACTCATGAGCAGATTGTTCAAGGGGTTTTGACCTGTGTAGAAAAAATTATTAAAAGATTTAATCCACAGATTATTGTTCTGGCTTGCAATACTATGAGTGTTAATGCGCTGGATGTTTTAAGAAGCGTTTATCACGACCGTCAATTTGTTGGAACTGTCCCTGCTATAAAACTGGCCGCTTCCGTTTCTAAAAAAAGGGCGATTGGACTTTTGGCAACTCGTTCTACGGTGGAGCATCCATACAATGTGGATTTGAAAAATCATTTTGCGGCAGATTGCAGAATGGAATTGCGGGGCGACCCTGAATTGATTTCTTTTATTGAGCATGAATCTTTTACTGCTACGGAAGAAGAAAGAATGAAAGCCTGTGAACCGGCTGTGGAATATTTTAGAGAAAAGGGCTGTGATGCTATTATTCTTGGTTGTACTCACTTTTTGAATGTAAAAAAAGAGATGCAGAAGGTTTGTGGCCAGGATATTCAGGTTGTGGATTCTGTAGATGGCGTTGTGCGGCGGGCAATGTCTCTTTACGGGGCGTTGCGGGGAAACAAACTCGTTTGTTACCCCGCAGAAGGGGTAGCGGAAAACACAGCGGTTGAGCAGAGCGAAACTGCTGGGGTTGCAGCGAGGGGAAGGCCAGCAACAGATGGCGTTACAAAGGAACTGGTAACGACGGCTGTTGTTTCCCCTCCTAAACTTTTTATTACAGGTTTTTCTGACAAAAAGGACGAAAAAGAGTATGATGTAATTTGTACTCGCTATAATTTGGATTTTGGCGGTCTTTTGTAATTATTGGCGAAATGCCTAAAAATATGGAGTTATTATGAAGAAAATTATTTCTGGTAAGGTGCGGGAAGTTTATGATTTGGAAGACGGACGCATGGTAATTGTTACAACAGACAGAATTTCTGCTTTTGATGTAATTCTTCCAACTATGATTACAGATAAGGGTAAGGTTTTGAATGCTCTTGCAAATTTCTGGTTTGATTACACTGGCGATATTGTGAAGAATCATATGATTTCCAGTGATTTAAAGGATATGCCTGTAGAATTCCAGAAGCCTGAATTTGAAGGTAGAACTATTCTGGTAAAAAAACTTAAGATGGTGCCTTACGAGGTTATTGTTCGTGGATATATGTTTGGTTCTATGTACGAAGCTTATAAAAAGGGTGAACCATTTTTGGGTCATAAATTTGATAAGGAATATAAACAGGCGGAAAAGCTTGCTGAACCAATTGTTACTCCTTCTACAAAGGCGGCTGAAGGTCATGATATCAATGTTACTTTGCAGTATATGAAGGATGATCTTGGTGAAGAATTGGGAACTAAGATTGAACAGGCTGCTTTGGCAATTTACAAGAAATGCTATGATCACGCTTATAAAAACGGAATTATTATTGCGGATACTAAATTTGAATTTGGTATTGATGAAAATGGTGATTTAGTTTTGGGCGATGAAGTTCTTACTCCAGATTCAAGCCGTTTCTGGGATTTGTCGAAATATGAGGTTGGTGGAAGTCCTGCTTCTTATGACAAACAGTTTGTTCGTGACTGGCTTAAGAATAATGGTCTTGCGGGAGATCCTAATATTAAGGAAATTCCTGCGGAAGTTGTGGAAAAGACTGCGGCTATTTACAAGGAATGTGAAACTCGCATTTGTCACAAATAATTTGTAAAAGCGCTGATTTTGCGAAATGGCAGTTTTTGCTAAAATTTTTTCCGTTTAAACAGTTATGATAAAAAATAAATGTTTATAAGACAGTGATAACTTGAGGAATGTATGATTCAGATTTTTGGTACTAATAAAAACTTTGACACAAAAAAAGCCCAGATGTGGTTTAAGGAAAGAAGAATAGATTTTCAATTTGTGGATTTAAAAGAAAAAGGTTTAAGTGCTGGAGAGCTGGAAAGTGTTATTACTGTCTTAAAGCGGGAAGAGGGTAGTAGAGATGCTGCCATTGAAAAACTTATTGATAAAAATAATAAAGATTACAGTTCTATTGCTTATCTTGATAATGGGGAAAAAGCCCAGAAACTTTTGGATAATCAGTCTTTATTAAAGCAACCTATCTGTCGCAATGGAAAAGACAAGGCAACGGTGGGATTAAATACTTCAGTTTGGGAAAGTTGGAAAAATAGTTAACTTTTTTCGTAAAAAAACTAACTTATCCCCAAAAATCACAAATAAATCAATAAAACTCCCTAAAAAATTAAATCAAAAACCAAAATTATTTAATTCAAAAAAATTATTTCTCAAAATAGAATGTATTTAGAATTGAAAAACATCTATTAGGAGGAAAATTAGATGAAAAAGTTAGTAGTTGTTGTTGCTGCACTTATGTGTGTAACATGTTTGTTTGCTGCTCCAAAAGCAAAGAAATCAAAGAAAAAGGCATCTGGTGCTATTAAAATTGGTATTATCAATAACCCACCAAGTGAATCAGGATACCGTGCTGCCAATGTAAAAGACATGGAAACTGTTTTCTCTAAAGACAAGGGATATGATGTAAAAACTTATTACAGCTTGAAGAATGATGAACAGTTGAACGCTGCTTCTCAGTTCATTACAGAAGGTGTTGATTACATTCTTCTTTCTGCTGCTGCAACTGATGGATGGGAATCTGTTCTTAAAAATGCAAAACGAGCAGGAATTAAAGTATTCTTGTTTGACCGAATGATTAATGTTGCTGATGATCTTTATGAAGCAGCTGTTGTTTCTGATATGCCTTCTGAAGGTGTTACTGCTGTAAACTGGTTGAAAGCACAGAACTTGAAAGAATACAATGTTATCCATATCCAGGGTGCTATGGGTTCAGATGCTCAGTTGGGAAGAACTGGTGCTCTTGATAAAGAATTTGCTGCAGGAACAATGAAGAAAGTTGTTCAGCAGACAGCTACATGGGACGAAGCAGAAGCAAAGAAAATTGTTGAATCTGTAATCAACTCTGGTGAAAAATTCAATGTTATCTATGCAGAAAACGATGGTATGGCTAAAGGTGCTGTAGCAGCTCTTGATGAAGCTGGTATTACACACGGTGTTGGAAAAGATGTAGTTGTTATGGGATTTGACTGTAACAAATGGGCACTCCGCGAACTTTTGGCTGGAAACTGGAACTATGATGGACAGTGTTCACCATTCCAGGCTGCTGTAATCGAAGAAATGATTAAATCTGGAAACGTTCCTTCGAAGAAAGTTATCTCTGAAGAAAAAGGTTTCGATGCAACAAAACTTACACAGGCTGATATTGATACATACGGTCTTGGTGACTAATTCCAATAACGCCCCTCAGACAGAATTGTTTGAGTATATAAGCTAGGCGTTATGAGGTGCGGTGTGAAATATGGAATTCATGTTTTGCACCGCATTTTTTTAATCTGTGGTGGTTAACTCCTTCGGCAAATTCAGAAACCAACTGTCGAAATCACTGCAAAACTTTATTAACAGGTATAAAAATGGATGAAAATGTTGTTTTAACCATGCGTGGAATTTACAAAGAGTTCCCAGGTGTAAAAGCACTTCAAAATGTTGATTTTACTCTTAGAAAGGGTGAAGTTCATGCACTTATGGGTGAAAATGGGGCTGGTAAATCAACGCTTGTAAAATGTTTGACCGGTGTTTATGAAAAAGATTCTGGAGAAATTAGAATTGAAGGAAAAGATGACCCGGTTTCAATTAAATCTCCTCAAGATGCACAGAATTTGGGTATAAGTACTGTTTATCAGGAAATTACTCTTTGTCCAAATCTTACTGTAGCTGAAAATATGTTCATTGGCCGTGGAAATTATCGTTTTATAAACTGGCGAGCACAGGAAAAAAAGGCTGATGAAATACTTCAAAAATTGAATATTCCTGCAAAAGCTGCCCAGCAGTTGGGAACTTGTTCTCTTGCAGTTCAGCAGATGGTTGCTATTGCCCGTGCTGTTGATATGGAATGTAAAGTGCTTATTTTGGATGAGCCAACATCTTCTTTGGATGAGCGAGAAGTTGCTCTTCTGTTCACATTAATGCGGGATTTAAAATCTCGTGGTGTTGGAATTATCTTTATTACTCACTTCCTTGATCAGGTATATGAAATTTGTGACAGAATCACTGTTCTTCGTAATGGTGAACTGGTTGGCGAATATGAAATAAAAGATATGCCACAGGTAGAATTAGTTTCTGCCATGTTAGGTAAAGCTATTGACGATATTTCTCGTCTTAGAGAAGAAAGAGGTAAGTATTCCGGCGATTTTAGCGTTGTATACGAAGCCGAAGGACTTTCCAGCGTTGAAGGCGTAAAACCTTTTGATTTTTCTATCAATAAAGGTGAAGTAAACGGATTTACAGGACTTTTAGGTTCAGGCCGAAGTGAAAGCGTTCGTGCAATTTTTGCTGCAGACCGAGTTACAGGCGGTAAAGTTCAAGTAAATGGAAATGCCGTAAAAATTACAAAACCAAAAGATGCTATGAAAAATGGCATTGGTTATCTCCCAGAAGACAGAAAAGGTGATGGAATCATTCAGGATCTTTCGGTAAAAGAAAATCTTCTTCTTGCACAACAGGTACTAAACGGATTCTTCCACCCATTCAAAAAAGCCGAAGCAGAAAAAATTGCAGATGAATACATAAAACTGCTTCAAGTAAAAACCGCTTCTCAGGAAACACCAATTAAAGCTTTGTCTGGTGGTAATCAGCAGAAAGTTATTCTTGCCCGCTGGCTTTTGACCCATCCACAATATCTTATTCTTGATGAACCTACCCGCGGTATTGATGTTGGTACAAAAACAGAAATCCAGAAGCAGGTTTTAAAGCTTTCAAAAGAAGGGGTAGCAGTTACCTTTATTTCTTCTGAGATTCAGGAAATGCTTAATGTTTGTTCACGCCTTATAGTTATGAAAGATAGAAATATTGTAGGCGAATTAAAGGATGAACAGTTAACCCAGGATTGTATTATGAAAACAATTGCAGGAGGAAAAGCTTAAAATGAGTAACGAAAAAACTTTTTCCGCAAAACTAAAAAAACTTGCATCTTCTCAATTGATTATTCCTATCATTGCATTGTTGATTTTAGTTATTTTCAATTTAATTAGAGACCCAAGTTTCTTTTCTATTGGAATTAAAACAAATAATATGGGAAACAAGGTATTGACCGGTAACCTTATAAGTATCTTAAACGGTGCTTCTGAGCTGGTAATCCTTGCCATTGGTATGACTTTTGTAACATCAGCCACAAAAGGACAGGATATTTCTGTTGGTGCCTGTGCCGCAATTGCTGGAAGTGTTTTTGTAAAAATCCTTCGTGGAAACACCATTACAGTTCCTCTTATTTTGCTGGCAGTTCTTGTAGCTTGTCTGGTAGCCATTATTTTCTGTATGTTCAACGGTCTTTTAATAGCAAAGTTTAATATTCAGCCAATGATTGCTTCTTTGATTCTTTTTACAGCTGGTCGTCCAATTGCTTATTGGATAAATGGTGGTGCTACACCAAATGTAGAAAGTAATCTTCTTGGTTATCTGGGTGGATTTATTCCAGGCATTCCAATTCCAAGCCCAATTTTAATTGTAATTCTGTTTGTAATTCTTATGAATGTGCTTTTAAAATTTACCACTCTTGGACTTTATATTCAGGCAGTTGGTATAAATGAAAGAGCTTCAAAACAAAACGGTATCAATCCTGTGTTTATGAAAATGCTGGTATTTGTAATTCTTGGAGTTTGTGTTGCTTTGGCTGGTTCTATGAATGTTTGTCGAATTGGTCTTATCAACCATGAAAAAATCCTTCTTGATATTGAAATGGATGCAATTCTTGCTGTAGCCATTGGTGGAAACTCTCTTGGCGGCGGTAAGTTCAAACTTTCAGGTTCAATATTGGGTGCTTACATTATTCAAGCCCTTACAACCACTTTGTATGCTATGAAAGTATCTTCTACAGATATTAAAGCCTATAAAGCCATTGTTATCATTATCATTGTTGTGGTTGGTTCACCAGTTGTAAAGGAATGGTTCGGAAAAACATTTAAAAAGATTTCTGCAAAAACTGCTAAAAACGAAGCAGTTACAGAACAGGAGGCTAAGTAATATGAACTTTATGGATAAAATTAAAAGCTTCTTCAGAAAAAAGTTTAAGCAGCCTATTTCTAACACCGCATTACTTCTTACAATTACAATCTGCACTTTTGTTGCAATGTATGTTCTGGCAATGATTATTTGGGGTGGCGGATTCTTAAATCCTCAGCAGTTCTTTAATATTTTTAATAACAATGCCTATCTTATAATAATAGCCTGTGGTCTTACTCTGGTTATGATTTCTGGTGGCATTGATATTTCTGTTGGTGGTCAAATCGCTCTTATTACTATGACAACTGTTTGTCTTATGGAAAATAAAGGCGGAAGTGTTTTTGCTGCTTTTGTAGTAGCTTTAGCAATTGGACTTGCTTTTGGAATAATTCAAGGATTCTTTGTTTCTTATCTGAACATTCAGCCTTTTATTGTTACTTTAGCTGGTATGTTCTTTGCAAAAGGTATGACAACAATTGTAAGTGTTAATCCTGTAACAGTAAAAGCTAATGAAACTTTCTTAAAGTTGAAAGAAGCATATCTGAATATTCCTGGGGTTGGTACTTATGCAAGAAACGGTACTTTTATTCCTGCATATCTAGAAATTGGAGCTATAGTTGCGATTTTGGTCGTAGTGATTATGTGGGCTCTTTTAAAATGGACAAGAGTTGGTCGTAATTTTTATGCTATTGGTGGAAATGCAGAAAGCGCTTTAATGCTGGGAATTAATGTTCAGAGAACAAGATTTTTAGCTTATGTTATCTGTGGACTTTTAGCAGGTATTGCGGGTTTTGTATATCTCCTTCACACAGGTGCTGGAAATGCATCTAATGCAGATGGTGCCGAAATGGAAGCAATTGCTTCTTCAATTATTGGAGGAACCTTGCTTACTGGTGGTGTAGGAAGCGTTGTTGGAACATTGTTTGGTGTAATGTCCCTCAAAACTATCAATACTATAGTTATTGCTTCTGGATTAACACAGCCATGGTGGCAGAAAATTACTACAGGACTTATGCTCTGTTTCTTTATTCTTTTGCAGAGTGTAATTCTTTCTGCCCGTAAGAAAAAGCTTGGTGCGGCGGCCGCTTAATTTATAAAACGATTATTATAAACTTCCTTTATAATCGCGGGGTGAAAGCCCCGTGATTTTTTTAAAGATATAGCTAAAGTAGTGGGGATCACTAAAACCACATTCATAAGCAATATCATAACCTTTCATGTCGGTATCTCTCAAAAGTCGTTTTGCATTTTCAATACGAACATCAGTCAGATATTCAATAAAAGTTGTCTTGCATCTTTGAGAAAAAATAGTGCTAAAGTGGTTAGGGCTTAAGCAAACATATTCGGCTACAGTTGTTAGAGTTGTATTTTGATCGGCATAGTTTTCTTCAATATATTTTTTTGCTTTTAAAATAATCTCGCTATACGGACCAGTTTTTTTAGAATCTCTGTAATCAATGGCAAAATTAAGCACAGATTCTACGGTTTCAATAAAGTTTTTTTCTTCCAGAACAGCATTGTCAATAAAACTGCGCTGGAGTATTTCCGGATTTATTTCCTTAATGTTTCCACCAAGATTTTCAATTAGCTTAGAAACGGCAAAAATCAAATCTACAAGAATATAAGAAGCAAAAACATTAAATTGCCCCGGATTATTTTTAATTAATTCGATGTATTCATTTATTATGACTGGGATTTCACTTTTTGCGGCATATTTCAGTCTGTCTACTAAAGGGTCACTTTCCAAAAAATCCATAAGAACATTGCTGGTTTCCTGAAAATCATCGGAACTTAAGATTCTGTTTTCATTTTCGTAATTGTTTAATTCTACCAGCTTTTTTGCATCGTCATAGGAGCTTTGAATCATGGAAAGATGTTCTACGGTTTTACCAATGCCTGTAACCGCATAGCAGTCTGGATTTTGAGCGGTAATGTGTTCTATGGTTTCTGCAATGTTATATATATTTTCGTCGAGATTTTTTTGAGAAGAATCTTTTACAATTGCTATAAGTCTGTTTGAATGGTGAAAATAAGAAATTGTATGTTCCCAGGAGCTGGAATATGAATTGATTCTAGAGCAGGCTTCCTGTTGATTTTGAAGGTTGTCAGTTTTACTTTCAATCTTACTGATTATGACTTTGTAGTATCGGGACAAAAGATTTATTCCTAGTTCCTGACTTTTCTGCATCATAGTGGAAAAATCTATTTCTCCATGGACAAGATTATTTAAAAACTCTTTTTTTAAGAAAGTATCCCGAGATTTAAGTTCTTCCTTCATTTTAGAAATATCAGAAAGCTGAGTTCGTTCTTTGTCTATTATTTTGGCAGCTTTTTGCAAACTGGCAATTACTTCTTCAGAGGTAAAAGGTTTTAAAAGATAATCTTCTATACCAATAGAAATGGCTTTTTTTGCGTAATCAAACTCGTCATGACCAGAAAGAATAATGATTTTAATCCAAGGTTGAGTTTTTTTTACAGCACTGGCCAGCTGTAATCCATCCATAAAAGGCATTTTTATATCAGTAATAAGAATATCAGGCTTAATTTCGTGAATCATAGAGAGAGCAATTTCTCCATCGGAAGCTTCTCCCGCAAAAGAAAAGCCCCATGCTTCCCAGTCAATTTTTGTACGGATTCCTTCAAGAACGATAGGTTCATCATCAACTAAAAATACGCTATACATTTTCTTCTCCAATAAGACATGGGATTTTAAAAGAGATTTTTGTTCCCTTGTTAAATTCCGATTCTATTTTGATTCCTTCCGTTTTGTCTCCATAATAAAGTTTAAGCTTTTTATCTACATTGTAAAGCCCGTAAACAGAATTAAGTTTTTCCGAATCTTTTACGCTGTTTTTAAGTTCCTGAGAAACTTCTTCAAGACGCTCTTTTGTAAAGCCCGCACCATCATCCGTAACAGTAAATACAACAAATTGACAGGTTTCGTCAGTATATTCCGCTCTAACTTCTATGTGACCTCTTCCTCGTTTATTTTTTATGCCGTGATAAATTGCATTTTCCACCAGAGGTTGAAGCACCAGTTTAATAATTTTGTAATCGGCAATCCTTTCATCAATAATCAGCTGGTAGTTCAGAATATCTGCATAACGGATTTTTTGAATTGTAAGATAATTTCTGATATGATCCAGTTCCTGCTGAATTGTAATCCACTCGTGCCCACGGCTTAATGAAATGCGCAGAAAGTCTGAAAAAGCTTTTGTAATTTTTACGACTCTTTCTGTATCTTCTTCTTCTGCCAGCCAAATGATTGTATCAAAAGTATTATACAGAAAATGGGGAGTGATTTGTGCCTGCAAAGCTTTCATTTCTGCTTTCTGAAAGTTTTTCTGTTCTTCAATGTTTTTTTCAATAAGCTGAGATATTTGTTCCGCCATCTGATTCATATTATTGGCGAGAGGTGTAAGTTCAATTACATCTGGAACAGTAGTTCTGGCCGAAAGATTTCCCTGAGCAATTTCGCTGGAAAGTTTTTTCATATTGTCTAAAGGTTCGCCAAAAGATTTTGAAACCGAAAGATAGGCATTTATGGAAAGAATTAGGGAACATAGAATAATAATCATCAGAATGATTGTAACGGTCAGAGAAGAGCGCTTTATAGATTTATTGGTAATATTGGCACTTTCAATTTCAGAAAGAATAAAATCCTGCATCAAATCCGAAAAAAGTGCTGTAATGGTTCTTATTTCGTCTAGGGATAATTCATTTTCCGAGACTGTAGAACCGCTTTCCATCTGTTCTTCCAGATTGATTACATTTTTGGAAAGGGTAGTACAGGCTCTTGTGGCAACTTCCAGCTTTTGAATGTTTTCGGGATTTTTTGTACGATTCTGCATTTCTGTAAGTCCCGAAAAAATATTGTGAATCATAACATACTGCTGGCCGTTGTAAAAACTTTTTTTACCGCAGACAATTTCCCACAGTTCATTTGGAATGTCATTTTTTGCAATCTGATTGATTTTATTGGCCTGACTAACATTTTTAATAATATCATCATATTGTTTTGTATGAAATAGAAGGACAACTACAGAATAGATTGTAGGAATAATCATAATTTCAATAATGAGTAAAAATGCTGTTTTAAGAGTGTTCTTTAAGCTTCGGTTTTTGTGCAATTAGTAGCCTCTCGGTGTATAGGTTGAAAAATCATCCTTTTCGGTAAAAATAGTTTCGTCCATATAAGTGATTCGTGGAATAGTGTTTCCCGCGGCAATTTCCTGAACCAGATGCATTAAAGTTGGGCCAAGGTTAGGATTACATTCTACAACACAGCTAAGTTTTCCTTGGGTAAGGGCATCAATGGATTTTTGTTCAGCGTCTATAGAAATAATGATGGTTTTGCTAAAATCGATATTCTGTTGTTCCAAGGCATCTAGAAAACCAAGGGTCATGGAGTCATTGTGGGAATAGATTACATCAATGGGCTTGCCTTGATAAAAAAGGCCGTTGTTTTCTGCCAGAAGATTGAACATAATTTCTTTTCCCCGGGAACGAAGAAAATCTCCATCTTCAGAATGTAAAATATGGAACTTTGGATCTTTTTCAATAATATTTCTGAACCCCTGAGCTCTTTCTGTTACGATGGAAGAGTTTTGTGTACCTGAAAACTCAAAAATATTTATTTCCTTTTTTGTATTTTTACATTTTTCAAGAAGAAACTTACCTGCATTTTCACCTTCTTTAAGACTGTTTTCTCCTAAAAATCCTGCGTATAATTCCGGGCTGGATTTTATCTGTCGGTCAACAATAATTACTGGAATACCGGCGTCTTTAGCTTCCTGCAGCACATTATCCCAACCGTCTTCTACAATTGGTACAAAGGCAATAACATCAACCTGATACACAATAAATGAACGAATTGCCTTTAGCTGATTTGACTGCTTTTGCTGGGCATCGTCAAAAAGGATTTGTATATTGTTTTCGGCGGCGGCTTCAAAAATAGATTCTGTGTTTCTTGTGCGCCATGCACTTTCGGAACCAATTTGAGAAAAACCTAGAATAAGCTTTTCGGAGTTTTCAGTTTCTTTGTTTCCAAAAGATCTGCTCTGAATATTGTTGCTGTTAATTATCAGCAGAAAGATTATTAAAATTGTAAGGATGGTAAAGGAAATTACAGAAATAATCAGGGTTTTTAGAAAGTTTGTTTTCTTCATGATTATATTTTACAAAAAAAAATGCCCTGAAGTAAGTGCAGTTTATGGTAAATCCGCATTATTCAGAGCATTTTGTTTACGGTTGAAAAATTAAACAACCATAAAAACTACATTATGAAAGGGAAGCTTCAAGACGCTTTCTGATTTCTGCAATGTATTCCCAGGAATTAAGAACTTTAGTTGCGGCTGGTTCTGCAATTCTGGCAATATCACCTGTCATGTAGCCTTCTTCAATAGTTCCAAGAGTTGCGGCTTCAAGTTTTTTAGCAAAATCAACAAGTTCTGGAGTTCCGTCAAGTTCTCCTCGTTTTGCCAAAGCACCTGTCCATGCAAAAATTGTAGCTACTGGGTTAGTAGATGTTTTTTCGCCTTTAAGGTAGCGGTAATAATGTTTCTGTACTGTACCGTGAGAAGCTTCATATTCAAAGTTTCCGTCTGGGCTTACAAGAACAGAAGTCATCATGGCTAAAGAACCACAGGCAGAAGCAATCATATCTGACATAACATCGCCGTCGTAGTTTTTAGTAGCCCACATAAAGCCGCCTTCTGAACGCATTACACGAGCAACAGCGTCATCAATCAAAGTGTAGAAGTATTCAATTCCAGCAGCTTCAAACTTTTCTTTGTACTCTTCTTCGTAAATACGGGCAAAAATGGCTTTGAAGTTACCATCGTAAGTTTTAGAAATAGTGTCTTTTGCGCCGAACCAAACTGAGATTTTTCTGTCCAATGCATAAGTCAAACAGCAACGGGCAAAACTTTCAATTGATTTGTCAAGATTGTGGATTCCCTGAATGATTCCAGGTCCAGGCATGTCTTTAATCAATTTACGGATTTCAGTTCCATCTTCGCCTGTGAAAACCAATTCAGCTTTTCCTGCGCATGGAGTTTTGATTTCTGTATTTTTGTAAATATCTCCATAGGCATGGCGTCCAAGTACAATTGGCTTTTTCCAACAACTAACTGTTCCATGAACATTTTTGACAAAAATTGGCTCACGGAAAACTGTACCATCAAGTTCTGCACGGATAATTCCGTTTGGTGATGGAGTTAACTGTTTGAGATTGTACTCTTCAACACGGGCTTGATTTGATGTAATAGTTGCACATTTTACACCTACATGAAGACGTTTTATTGCTTCAGCAGAGGCATAGGTAACTTTGTCATCAGAATCATCACGGCTTTTAAGACCCAAATCGAAATATTCGGTCTTCAAGTCAACAAAAGGTGTTAAAAGTTCATCTTTAATCACCTGCCATAAAACACGAGTCATTTCGTCACCATCGAGTTCAGCGATGGCATTTTTCATCTGAATTTTTTCCATGGCCAAATAATAGTGATTTTTATATTATTCTGCAATAAAAACATAGGTGAAAAGCCTATTTAACTTATAAAAAATTTGATATATCTTCTGATAAATTCTATAATTTCACTTATAGGAGACAAAAGATGAAAAAAATTATGTTTACAATTGCAGTCGTTGCTATGGCTGCCGTTTCGTTTATGTCTTGTAATAAAAAGACAGCCGCTGCTTCTGATGTAATGCGTATTGCCATGGTTACAGACTATGGTGATATTACTGATCAGTCTTTCAACCAGACTACTTATCAGGCATGTAAAGAATATGCAGAAGAAGCAAAACTTGACTTTAAGTATTACAAGCCATCTGGAGATTCAACTGAAGCTCGTGTTTCTTCAATCAATGCTGCCATTCAAGATGGATATAATGTAATTGTACTTCCTGGTTATGCATTTGCAGAAGCTATGGTAAAAACAGTTGATGATAATGATGATATTAAATTTATTGGACTTGATGTTTCTGAATTTGATTTAGTATCTTCTGCAGAAGGTCTTGGTAAATCTGGTTGGAAGCTTCCAAAAAATGCTTTCTGTGCAGTTTATGCCGAAGAAGTTCCTGGTTTCTTTGCAGGTTATGCCGCTGTTAAAGAAGGTTACAAACACCTTGGATTCCTTGGTGGAATGGCTGTTCCAGCTGTTATCCGCTATGGTTATGGTTTCTTGCAGGGATGTAATGCTGCAGCAGAAGAAATGGGCGTGGCAGATAAAGTAACTGTTGAATATGTTTATGGTGGTCAGTTCTATGGTGACCAGACAATTACTGCTGCAATGGACGGTTGGTATCTCCAGCGTGGTGTTGAAGTTGTATTTGCCTGTGGTGGTGGAATCTGGACTTCTGCCTGTGAAGCTGCTGCTAAAACAAATGCAAAAGTAATTGGTGTTGATGTTGACCAGACTGCTCAGATTAATCAATACAGCAAAGGTATGTGTGTAACTTCTGCTATGAAAGGTTTAAGTGCAACAGTAAAAGCATCACTCAAAGCTGTTCAGGATAAATCTTTTGAATCAGTTTATGGTGCAAAGATTTCAACTCTTGGTCTTGTTTCTGCAACAGATTTGGATTCTAACTTTGTAGGACTTCCAACAGAAACTTGGGCAATGAAAAACTTCTCTGTAAACGACTATAAAGCTTTGGTTGCAAATGTATTCAATGGAAAGGTAAAAGTTTCTAACGATACAGGTGACATTCCAGCTCACTCAATTGCAATCAATGTTTATCCAAATATTAAATAATTTTTTGTGCATAGGATAAACTTATAAACGATTTGTTTACAGATGCCTGGCTTGCAAAGGCTTGGCTTACAAATTGAAAACCACATTATAAACGCGATTGTCTGTCGATATAAAACATCTGGCAGATTGTCGCGTTTTTTTACATTCCTTTTAATTCCTATTTTTTCTATTTTCGGATTATTTATTCAATTATCATAAAAATCGTGTATAATGAAACTCATGAGTGAATATATTATTGAAATGCTTAATATAACAAAGCGTTTTCCAGGAATTATTGCCAACGACAATATAACGCTTCAGTTAAAAAAAGGTGAAATCCACGCTCTTTTGGGAGAGAACGGCGCTGGAAAATCAACATTGATGAGTGTTTTATTCGGTCTTTATCAACCGGATGAAGGCGAAATCAGAAAAAATGGCGAAGTTGTAAAAATAAATAATCCAAATGATGCAACAGCGCTTCACATTGGTATGGTGCATCAGCATTTTAAATTGGTAGAAGTTTTTTCTGTACTTGATAACATAATTCTTGGTGTAGAACCAAAGAAAAATGGCTTTGTGGATAGAGTTGCGGCTCGGGAAAAAGTTATTGAATTAAGTTTAAAATATGGCTTGGCAGTAGATCCTGATGCAAAAATCTGTGATATAACTGTTGGTATGCAGCAACGAGTTGAAATTTTAAAAATGCTGTACCGAGAAAATGATATTTTAATTTTTGATGAACCAACCGCCGTCCTTACACCTCAGGAAATTACAGAACTTCTCCAGATTATGAAAAATCTTTCGGCAGAAGGAAAATCCATTCTTTTTATAACTCACAAATTGAACGAAATTATGGCTGTTTGTCACCGTTGTTCAGTACTGCGCAAAGGTAAATACATAGGAACTGTAAATACTGCAGAAACCACAAAAGAAGAACTAAGCCGCATGATGGTGGGAAGAGATGTTCAGTTTAATGTAGATAAAGCTGATAATCCTGCTGGTGATTTAATTCTTTCCATAAAAAATATGAATGTGGCAAGTCGAGTTCACAATAATCTTGCTGTAAAAAATGTCAGTCTGGATGTTCACGCTGGAGAAATTGTTTGTATTGCGGGAATTGACGGAAATGGTCAGTCAGAACTTATTCAAGGACTAACTGGGCTTGAAAAGCTTGCAGATTCGGCAAATACAACTATCTCTCTTAATGGAATTGATATTACAAAAAAATCCATCAGAGAAAAATCTAAACTGGGAATGAGTCATATTCCAGAAGACAGACACAAACACGGATTGGTATTGGATTATACACTGAGTGAAAATATGGTTCTTCAAAGATACTGGCAGCCAGATTTTGAACACTTTGGATTTTTAAAAAAAGCAGAAGTTCAGGCTTATGCAGAACAATTGATTGATAAGTTTGATGTTAGAAGCGGACAGGGCAGTAAAACCGTGGTAAGATCCATGTCTGGCGGAAATCAGCAGAAGGCTATCATCGCACGAGAAATGGATAAAAAACATAATCTTTTAATTGCAGTGCAGCCTACAAGAGGTCTGGATGTTGGTGCTATAGAATACATTCATCGGCAGATTGTAGATGATAGAAACAGGGGCAGTGGAGTTCTTTTGGTTTCTTATGAACTGGATGAAGTTATGTCTTTAAGCGACAGGATTCTTGTAATGTATGAAGGTCAGATTGTTGGTGAATTAAAACCTTCTGAAACAGACATTCAGGAACTTGGATTGTATATGGCTGGAGCAAAACGCAATTTGTAAGGATTTGAAATTATGAATGAAAATGATGTAAATGCAAATAAAAAAATTAAGCCTAAAAAAACAGATAAAAAATCCTCAAAATCTGGAGTTCTTCTTAGGCTAATAAACTCGGAAAGCTTTAAATCCATTATGGCGGCGGTTATCTGTGCTGTTATTGGTATTCTGATAGGATATGTAATTCTTTTGTTAATCAGTGCTCCAAATGCTACAAAAGCTATTACTACCATTTTGAAAAACTTTATGTATTTTAGAAAGCCAACCCAAAAGCTTTACTATTTAGGAAGTACTCTTGCAAAATCTGTACCTTTGATTTTATGCGCCATTTCTGTTCTTTTTGCCTATAAAGCGGGATTATTTAATATTGGTGTTGGTGGTCAATATTGTGTTTCCATAGGTATTTCCTTGTGGTGCGCATTGAACTGGCATCTGCCTTGGTGGTGCTGTATTATTATTGCCATGCTGGTTGCCGCTTTATGGGGTGCACTGGTAGGTTGTTTTAAAGCCTTTTTTAATGTAAATGAGGTTATTGCCTGCATTATGTTAAACTGGATTGGTTTGTATCTGGTTAATATTCTTATGCACAACAGTACAGTTATGAATATGACCTTGTCTGAAACTTATTTAATAAGGACAATTTCACCAGGCTCCTTAATTCCAAAATGTGGTCTTGATAAGCTTTTTCATAATAATGAATATGTTACTATTGCAATTCCACTTACAATCCTTATTGCGGTAATTATTTCTGTTATTTTGAACAGAACAACTTTCGGATATGAACTTAAAGCCACCGGATATAACAAAAATGCGGCAAAATATGCTGGTATGAAAGAAAAAATGAATATCATTCTTACTATGGCAATTGCGGGTGCTTTGGCTGGATTAGGTGCGGCATTTTATTACCTTACAGATATTCAGCCGTGGAAAACTTCCTCTTCTGTTCCGGGAATGGGTTTTAATGGTATTGCAGTTGCATTTTTAGGAGGATTGAATCCAATTGGTGCAATTTTCGCCGGATATTTCATAGAGCATATAACTCTTGGTGGAAGTTTTATAGATATGCGCTATTTTAATCCACAGATTGCCGATTTAATTTCTTCAATCATTATTTATGCCTGTGCTTTTGTTTTGTTTATAAAAGATTTAATGCATAAAGCCTCAAAGAAAGCGGAATCAAAATTGGCAAATGAAAATCCTGAGTTGCAGTCGGCAGAAAATCCGTCGGACAGTGCTGAAAAAATGTCTGTTAGGGAGGAAAAATAAATGCTTTTAATTCAATATACACTGATTTATGCTTCTGTTTTGATTCTTGTAGCCCTTGGTGGAATGTTTTCTGAAAGAAGTGGTGTAATCAATATAGGTCTTGAAGGAATTATGGTTTTTGGTGCTCTTGGAGGAGCTTTTATTCTTCATTTTTTACCAGCGGGAACAAACGGTGCTTTAATAATTGTTCTGACATTACTTTTTAGTATTCTGGCGGGAATGATTTTTTCTGTTTTGCTGGCAGTAGCTGCAATTAACTTTAAAGCGGATCAGACTTTGGTTGGTACTGCTATGAATATGCTGGCAACTGCGGCGGCCACTGTAATTGTAAAATCTTATAATTCTGGTAGAACTTCTGGTGATAATGTTTCTGCCATTCTTGATTATATTCAGAACAGAAAAGCCTTTGTTTTTCAGGCACTGGGAATGGAATTGAACTGGTATATGGTGATTACCGTGCTGGTACTTGTTGCCGCATGGATTGTGCTTTATAAAACCCGTTTTGGCTTACGACTTCAAGCTTGTGGAGAGTTTCCTCAGGCCGCTGCCAGTGTGGGAATAAATGTTTTCAAAATGCGTTATGCTGGAGTTTTCATTTCCGGGGCTTTGGGCGGAATTGGTGGAATAATTTATATTACAGCCGCTAACTCTCAGTGGGATTTTGTTTATGGTGTTGCGGGGGCTGGTTTTCTTGCTCTTGCAGTTATGATATTTGGACAGTGGAAGCCTGTAAACATTGCTTTGTCTGCTCTCTTGTTTGGATTTTTCCGTGCCATTGCAGATGCTTATATGGGTTGGGATTTTCTTGTAAAACTGGTGCCAGGAGAGTTTTATAAAATGCTGCCTTATATTATTTCGCTGGTGGTTTTAGCGTTTACTTCCAAAAAATCAAAAGCACCAAAAGCAGAAGGCGTTCCTTACGATAAAGGGGCAAGATAACTTAATCGTAAGGGAAAGACTATTTACAGGCATTGGTATTTTATCAGCCTGTAAAAGTTCTATGCCAGTTTTTCTTTAATAAAGGCTGTTACTTCGTCCATAGATTTTGACGCATCAACTCGAATGATTTTCATTTTTTCTTCGGTAGCAGTCTTTGCATTTTCCATATGTTCATATTCCGAAATTACTTCTTCATATAAAGCGGCAATTTTTTTCTGTATTTCAATTTTTTCGTATATTTCTTTTTTTTCATTGTTAGCACTGGCTCTTGCGTTTACACGGGCTAAAGATATTTCTGGATTTATCTGGAAATAAAAAAGATATTCTGGCAAAGGAAAAATTGAGTTTAATAATCGTGGAAGTTCTTTTCCACAAGAAACTGACTGATAGGCCATGCTGGAGAAAAAATATCGGTCGCTTACAACTTTTTTGCCAGTTTTTAAAATATCACTTACACCACCAGCGCCAAAAATATGTTCACAACGGTCTGCCGCAAAAAGATAAGCATTGGTTTTTTCATCAACCTTTATATCACCAGACAAAATCTTTCGTAAAAAAAGACCTGTTTCGTTTTTTGTAGGTTCTGCTGTGGGATAAAACAATTCTGGATTAGATTCAACCAGTCTTTTAATTTGTGTAGAAGTTCCGCTTCCGTCAATACCTTCGAATACAATAAAGTTCTTTAAAATCATACTTAAAATATAACGCCTTTTCTCTTTTTACAACAGATTAAAAAGAGCTGTCCAAACAATTTTTTTATGGCTTTTACCAAGATTTTATAAAGATTATGGGACTCAAACTATATAAAGAAGGCACTATTTTTGATATAATCTTTGTACTAAAATTTGGGCTTTTTATACCCTTTTAGGTTTATTGGAAATGAAAAAAATACCTTTTATGGCAAAGGCAAGTATAGCAATTTTTCTCATTATTACTGTGGTTACAGTGCTTCTGGCAAGACCTTTATATAAGACTCTTGAACGAACTGTTTCCGAACAGACTGAACAATTGCGTCATACCATTTCCCAGCAGACAGGCCTTGTGTTTACTTATGAATCTTTTTCACCATCCATACTGTCATCCTTCAATATAAAAAATATCAAGCTTCAAAACGAATCGGCAGAAATATTAACAATTAAAAATACGCGGGTTACCTATAAAATCAGGGAGATTTTTAAGCAGAATTATTCTGGGGTAATCAGGGGCGTTTCTATCAATGGTGTTCATATAGAATTATCTGAATTGATAGAAATTATAAACAAACTTACAAAAGATAATGAAAGAAATCCTGATTTTGATTTTTATACTCTCATAGATTTTATTCCTGCTAATGTTTCTGTAAATAATATTTCTTTGGTTTATAAAGACCCTTCCACACAATTGGATTTTACTGTAAAACAGATTTCCGCTCTTAACACAAATGCTCAAAAAAGCCACATTGAGTTTCGTTTGGATTGCAATGCTCAGGCGGTTATTCAAATGCCTTCAAACATCAGCAAAAAGTTTTCTGGAGAAGTGTATCTGAATGGAAGTATATACAACAAAGACGAGTTTGAAAAATCTTCTGTATTCCTTAGCGCTTCCAATGTTACAGATGGAACTTACAAATTGAACAGGATTAATCTTCTTTTGGGCTACAAAAATGAAAAAATAACCCTAAATACAATTCAAAATGTTTTTCCAGTTTCTCTAGAAGCAGAATATGATATTAATAATAATTCTGTTTCCGCTCAGTTGAATACAGATAATCTGAATGTTTTTTCTGTAGTTTCGGTGCAGGGAAATCAAGAGCTGGTAAATAAACTTAAAGATTTTAGATTTTCTGTAAATGCAAACGGTTCTTATGATATAAAAAATAACACTTTTACTTATGGAACTAACGGTTCGGTTTTTATTCCAGGGGAAATAATACCAAAGGGTGGTACTGTAGTTTTTGATATTGGCGGTAATAATGAAAAAATTGATATAAGACAATTGAAGCTTGATGGAGAGCTTTGTTCTGCCAGCTGTGATTTGTATCTGGATTTTAACCAACTTCAGCTTGTGGGGTATGCAGATTTGAATCGATTGTCTCTGCCCAACGGTACAGAAATCTCGACGGAACTTTATTTTGATTCCCTTCCAAATGGTTATATGATTTTTTCACCGGAAGTTTTTATTGGAGAAAAAGTTCTTACCGCTTTGCAGGCAAAAATTATTCCACGGGAAGATTCTGTAGACTTTGAATTTGAGATTTCCGATTATTCATCATTAGATATGCAGGAACCGGGGCTTATTTCTCTTGATGGAAGTTATTTGCTTTCTTCGCAGTTTGTGCAGACCAGTGTTTCTTTGAATCGTATTTATGTAAAAAATATAATGGAAATTGTAAATCAGATTGCTGATGAAAAAACAAAATCAGATTTACAGAAGGTTCAGGATTTTGTGAATCCATTTATGTTTACAGGTGATGTTTATCTTTCTTCGGATTTTAAGTCGGTTTCATATAATGTTCCTTATTTGGTGCTTGCCAATACAGAAAAGGATAATCAGCTTTTATTTCTTTCGGCAAATGGTAATGAACAGTCTATCCAGTTGAATCATTTTGATTTAATTTATGACAAGTTTGCTCTGAATGCTTCGGCTGGTCTTGATATGGTTTTAAGTTCAAAAGCTTTTTCATTTTTTGTAGATGCAACTACTTCTTCAATTCCATATCATTTGCAAGGCTCTTTTGATTCCGACATTCTTACTATTGAAGGGGATTATGGCACAGAAATTGCCGCTCATTTTGGTAAGAATAAGGAGGTTTCTGCCAATATATTTTTTGACAGTTTGCCAATTTCCTATGAGAAAATATCTGTTGTTTTATCAGCAGACGCTTCTTTTTCTTATTCACAGAGTGATGGACCGGATATACAGGTTGTCCGTTTTGAAATTGAAGAAACTGACCCATCATCTTCTTATAATCCTAAATTATCTTTGTCTGGAAGTGCGGGTAAGGATGGAGCTCAGCTTAATTCTATTACTTATACAGATTTGTATACTTCTCTTGATGGAACTGCGGATATTACCATAAATATTAACGACAATCTTTTTGATTCAGCAAATCTTAACATAAACTTAAAAGATGCGGCTTTATCGGGAGAAAGTGTTATGCTGGATGCTACGGTTTCAAATCCTGATCAGTTAATGTTGACTACAAAAAATCTTATGGAATCTTTGTATATAAGTGCTCTGGCAGAAATAAATCACTTTAGTCTGAATAGATTTATGGCGGTAAAAAACAGCAATAATGAAGTTTCTGCAACTTTATCATTGTCGGGAACTTTGGAGCATCCTTATGTTTTGGTTGATGTTCAGCGCATTTCTTTCCTGCTGGCCAATGAGGTTGTAAATGCTAACGGGACTATGACCATGGAAGATTCTGAAATCAATATTACCAATTTTACTTTGAATCAATCTCAGTGGATGGTAAAAGATGTGGCTGGTAAACTTTTGCTTAAGGATTTTACGGGTTCACTAAAGGCGGTTTTTGCTACAAAGGGCGCTCAGTCTATTGAACTTCCAATGAATCTTGCAATTTATGATACTTATTTTGTGCCAGACAGCAGATTGCCGGAATCTATGCTTGTTTCTCTTTCTTCATCGGGACTTACGGGTGATATAATTAAAAAAACTGTTCCATTCCAGGTAAATGCAATTTATTCGCCAGATTTTATATCTTTTTATTCTTCTGATAATCTGGGGCTTACGGGTACTTATTCTTTTACTGACGGATTGAATGCCAGCTTAAAAACAGGTAAAGCTTTGGCCGCTGATGCAACAGGTAACTTTTCGGACGGTAAACTTGATCTTCGCCTAATGAATGTGTATGGCGATTTACCTTTAATCTGTGATTTTTTTGATTTTAAGGATATGATGCATGTTTCCAGTGGAATTATCCGGGGCTATGTAAGTATGTCTGGTACTTTTGATACACCTGATTTTAAAGGTTCTCTTACACTTTCAAAACCAGAAGTTTCGCTTCCTCAATTTTTCCACGATTCTATTGTTGGGGACAGAATTATAATCAATGCTTCCAATAATGAGATTAGTCTTGTAGACAGTACTTTTGCTATGAAAGGTCAGAAAAAGTTTACTGTGGGCGGAAATATTTATTTGAATAAATGGCTTTTGGATAATATTGAACTTAGGGTTTTTACTCTCGACAAGCAGTTTATTCCGCTGAATATTGTCACTCCTGTTATAAATATTTCTGGTGATTTAACTTGTGATTTGAAGATGAAGCTGGAAGATAATGTGGTTGAGTTGAATGGTAAAGTTTTTGGGGAAAAAATAAATGTAAACTCCAGTATTCAGAATCTTTCAAATGCAAATCTTTCTGGCGGAGAAAAAAATAATGCCAATGCAAAGGAGATTTATGTAAAAAGTTCACTGGAAGTATTTTTGGGAACCCATGTGCTTGTTAATTTTGATCCTTTGTTGCGATGTATTTTTGCACCAAATACTCATATTTCTTTAATCATAGACTCTTTGAATGATATTTATCAGATTGATGGCCAGCTTAACTTAAAATCTGGGGATATTACTTACATAAATAGAAACTTCTACATAAAAGAGGGTAGTGTAAAGTTTAATCCTTACGATTTGGCAAATCCTCAGCTTTCTGTAAAGGCGGAAACTCGCGAAAAAGATAAAGATGGAAAAAATGTCCGAATTATTCTTACTGCGGAAAAACAGTTTCTTTTGGATTTTAATCCTAAGTTCAGTTCTATTCCTGCCAAGTCTGATTTGGAATTACAGTCTCTTTTAGGACAGGTTGCCATTGGCGATTCTTATAAACAAAATGATTTTAATTCCCTAGACAATGAACCTAGTTCTATTGAAAGTGATATAGGAAATAAAAATAATAATAATAATAATTTCTGGAACAGTACACCGGTAAATATTCTTTTTTCTGCGGGTGATTATTATCTTCAATCTAATGTTACTCGAGAAATGGAGAATAAGTTGCGTGAATCCTTGAATTTTGATATATTTTCTTTGAGAACTAATATCGTTCAGAATGTGTTTACTTCTATTTCTGAAAATGATAACTATTTGAGTAACTTTTTGAATAATACAACTGTTTATATAGGTAAATACATTGGTAGCGCTATCTATGTAGATGCCATGCTGAATGTTTCAAGAGAAAAAGAAAATGGATATGATTCAAAGAATGGTTATACAATCTTTAAGCCGGAATTAGGTCTTGAATTTGAATTACCTTTAGCAAATACAAATGTAAGATGGAGCATTTCTCCTGATATTTTTGTGTTTTCTGACAAAAAGCAATTCAAGCCAAATCCGTCTCTTTCCCTGTCCTGGAACTTTTATCTAGATTAAAAAGAATATTATAGGAGTAGAATATGCGCCGACGGCTGCTTTCAATTATTATATTTTCATTTTTTACACTTTTCGCTTTAAATGCGGAAGAAGAATCAGACTGGTTTTGGAATAAGCCAATTACTAAAATTGATTTTGAAGGGTTAAAAAATGTTAAAAAAACAGAATTATCGGGAATTACCAGTTCTTTTATAGATTTGCCATTTACAGATGAATCTTACAACGACTTGTTGGATCGTCTTTATTCTCTTGATTTATTTGAAGATATTGTTACTGATGCGAAACATGATACAAGTTCTAAAAGAGCTGATGCGGTGAATCTGGTTTTTACTGTAGTTGAACATCCTGTAATTTCGAAAATCAATTTTGTGGGTAACTCAAAAATCCGTAATGGTGAGTTGCGGGAACTGATTAAAATTAAAACAACAGATATTTTTGTAGAAAGCAAGGTTCTTTTGGATGAACGATTGATTCGAGATCATTATCTGGAAAAAGGTTATGCAGACTCGAAGGTTTCTCATAAGGTTGAAAAAAATCAGGATGGAAGTGGAATTGTAATTACTTTCAACATTCAGGAAGGTTCATCAACTGTTATTAGCGCTATTAATTTTAATGGAAATACCATTGTTTCGGACAGAATTCTTAAAAGTAAACTTAAGCTTAAAGAAGTTGGTTTTATGAAAGATGGTGCGTTTCAGAATTCAACCCTCGAAGCCGACAAACGAACAATCATCGATTACTACAAGGAAAGAGGTTATGTGGATGTAGCTATTGTTGATGTAAAAATCGACAAAACTATGAATGAAGAAAAGCAGCGTCAGGAATTGGCTATTACTTTTGTACTTCAAGAAGGATATCAATATACATTCAAAGGACTTACAATTACTGGAAACGAAGTTTTTACCGAAGAAGAACTGCTGCCTTTAATGAAACTTAAAGAAGGTGCAATTTTTAATGCAACAAAATTTGAAGAAGGATTAAGCGAAATCACTGGTAAATATTATGCCAATGGTTATATGTCCAACGAATTTTACAGAATTCCAAATAAAGATAACGAACGAAAAGAAATTTCTTATAATCTTACAATCAATGAGCACATGAGAAGTCATGTAGAGGATATCCTTATAAAAGGTAATACTAAAACAAAGGAAAATGTTATCCGTCGTGAAATTCCTATAGAAACTGGTGATGTGTTCTCTCGTGATAAGGTTATGAACAGTATGCGAAACTTGTACAATACACAGTATTTCAGCAGTATTGTTCCTGATATTCAGTCTGGTTCAGAAGAAAATCTTATAGATTTAATTTACACAGTTGAAGAACAGTCTACTACAACATTGCAGTTTGGTATGACTTTTTCTGGAACAAACAATCCTGATGAAATTCCAATTTCGCTTTACTTAAAACTGGAAAATTCCAATCTTTTTGGTACAGGAAAATCTGTTTCAATTTCAACCAATATTTCAAATACAGAGCAGTCAGTAGATTTATCTTATGCACAGGGATGGTTAGGAAATCTTCCAATTTCATTCAGCCAGTCTTTGTCTTATGCTCATACAAACTCTACTGCGCCATTTAATATGTTCCTCCCAGATTTGTCTTTAAATCAATACTACTATTATATGAAGTATCAGGGACATACAGGAAGCTTGGGAACTGCTTTTGCCTATAGATGGACACCTGATTTTGCAATTCTAACGCTTACAACCGGTTTGAATAACTCTGTAACTTATTATAAATATGATGAAAATATTTATGTTCCTTATGATTTAGGTCTTTCTTATTTTGCAAATCGATGGGGATTGACCAATGCCGTTTGGACTAGTTTTTCTATTGATAATCGTGATATTAGTTATGAGCCTTCAAAAGGATGGTTTGCCAGCGAAAGACTTTCTTGGATTGGACTTATTCCAGGATGGGAAAAAGAGTTCTTCCTAAAATCTGATACAAAACTTGAAGGTTATTATACTTTATTCGATAAGCCTATAACTGAAAAATGGAATCTTAAAGGAGTTTTTGCTGCTTATTCTGGACTCACACTTATTCTTCCAGGCTGGTACAATAAAGAGCGTTCTGTAATCAGTGAATCAAGTCGTCTTTATGTTGATGGAATGTTCAATGGTCGTTGTTGGACAGAAGCCTATAAGGATATAAAAGGTCTTTCTATGTGGAGTAATCATCTGGAGCTCCGTATTCCAATTGTTCCAAATATTGTTGGTATTGATTTATTCCACGATGCTATTGCTGTTAAACAGACAATTCCAGGCATGTTTGGTGTTAAAAAATACATGGCTGTTGGAGAAAATCCTCTTTCTCTTAATGATTTCTACTTTAGCTTTGGACCTGGAATCCGATTTATTTTACCTCAGTTCCCATTGCACATGCTCTTTGGTTTCAGATACAGAATTGTGGATGGTAAGTTCTATTGGGGACAGCCTGATTATTTGAATGGTGAAAAAGGTGTAAAAAATAAAAAGACAGATTATAAAGATATGTTCAGTTTCACCTTGTCATTTAATCTTGTAAATCGTTAAAATATTTTAACCACAAAGGTTATAACAGAGGTTATATATGAAAAAATTAAATAAAATTTTGATTGCAGCAATTTTTGTATTTGGATTCAGCTCCTTTTTAACTTTTGCTCAACAGATTACAAAATTTGGTGTTGTAGATACATCAAAAGTATATAGCGCTTATTTTAGAAATTCTGCACCAATCCGTAATTACGAAAAGAAAAAGAGTGAATTTCAAGATGAAATAGATAAACGCACTGAAGAATTGCGTCAGCTTCAACAGAAAAAATTGGATTATGGAAAA
>JAKSTL010000200.1 GCA_024402595.1 Treponema sp.
CTTCATTTCCATACATTCTGGCAGTATCAATCATTCTGTAACCAGCTGAAATTGCTGAAAGAATCACTTCAATTCCTTCTTTTCCTTTCAAGCCAACAGTTCCAAAACCGATTGCGGGCATTTTTACACCATTATTCAAAACAAAATAATTATCCATATTTAAGTATCTCCTTATTAGTAACACTTTGTCACTTATAATCAGTTTATATTTTCATTAAGTTACTTGTCAATACTAAAACCAGTTTTTACTGACACTCTGTAGCTTATTGTAAAAATTACAAAAAACTTCTATTATGTTTGTATGAATGATTACATCCGCGCTCGCAGCGACGACCAGAAAGAAGAACGTCTCAATCAGATTAAAACTGCAACAGCAGAACTTTTTGAAAGCTGCCCTTTTAATGAAATCACACTTTCTACAATCTCAGAAAAACTTGGCTGGTCACGGGCTAACCTTTACAAATATGTAACTACAAAGGAAGAAATCATTCTGGAAATTGCCGCCGATAAAATGACTGCCTACTACACTTCCCTTATGGCAGCATTCCCAAAAGGAAATAATTTCAGTACAGAAGTGATTGCAGAAGTTTGGGCTGGAATTGTAAATGCTCATCAGGATTACATGCGCTATGTTTCTTATTTGAATCCTGTAATCGAAACAAATGTTACAGTAGAACGACTGGCGGTTTTTAAAAAGAAATTCTACGACTTATCCTATGCCTTCCGAGACATTCTTGCACCAATGCTGGAAGTCTCGGCAGAAAAAGCAAACAAGCTTCAGGTAGATTTACTTATGTACGCTTCTGCAAAAGCCAGCACCTGCTACAATAATCCTCTTGTACAGGAAGCGTTAAAGAAAATAAACATTGATCCTGGCAAAATGGATTTTTACAAAGATGTAAAAGATTTTATTTTGATGGGAATTGACTGGGCAAAGAAGGCTTAGTTCTCTTTATCTTCCTAAAACTTTATACACTTACTTTCTTCAAACCATTCAAAAATATTCTTACATAAACAAAACAGATTATAATCTGACAGATAGTTGAACTTGGTGTTGCAAGCGACAAATAGAAAATTAAATCAGGATAAAAAGCCCCAGTAATATGGTCATTCCAAGCGAAATACCTGTAATCACATTTGATATAGTCATCAATATGTGACTGCCATTAGAAACAGCAGAAACTGAACTTATAAATAGTTTATTAAAATTTATTTTTTGCACGCACCGCCGCAACAGCCTGAACAACTGCAACGGCAGGTTCCAGATTTTTTGGCTTTTAAATGTTTTTTGCAAAGTGATTTTACAATCAAGGTTACAACTACAAAAAGTACAACACTAACAATTACTGTACCCATAATTACCTCCGATATTAGCGGGCGTTGCGGGCCGGCGTTTGAGGCCCGCAAGAAGGGGTAGCGACCAACAAAGTGGGCGCGAGGGGAATGCTTTCCCCCCACCACCACCCTCCTAAATTTTATTTTCTATACTTATCCTTTCTGAATACCATGTAAACGAGG
>JAKSTL010000201.1 GCA_024402595.1 Treponema sp.
AATAACCTACACCTATAATTCCAGCTACACAGATTGCAATAAAAATTCCCAGCAGTTTAGGTTTTACCGCTTTACTCAGCATTACCAGAGAAGGAAAACTTAAAGTTGTTACAGCCATCATAAAACTTAAGACAACTCCAAGCAGTGCTCCTTTACCCAGCAAGGCCTCACTAATAGGAATACAGCCAAAAATATCTGCATACATAGGAACACCGCAAAGAGTAGCCAGAACTACGCCAAATGGATTTTTGTTTCCAAGAGCAGTTATAATCCAGCTTTCAGGAATCCAGTTGTGAATAATGGCTCCAATTAAAACTCCTGCAAGAATATAAAGAATAAGTCGTCTGTAGGTTGAAGCCACCTGACTCCAGGCAGTACGAATTCTATCCTTAAAAGTAATTTCCATTTCAGGAAGCTCTGCAGCGTGAGTATTTCTTATAAAATCTGCAATCTGTTCTTCCATATGAAGATGTTCTATAAGAGTACCTCCAGCTACAGCAATAACAAGACCAAAAAGCACATACAGAACTGCAACTTTCCATCCAAAAATACTCATCAACAATACAAGACTTCCTAAATCTACCATTGGTGAGGAAATTAAAAAACTAAAGGTTACACCAAGGGGTAAGCCTGCAGCAGTAAAGCCCATAAAAATGGGAATAGAAGAACAGGAACAAAAAGGTGTTACAGTCCCCAACAAAGCACCTATAATTCTGGCACCAATTCCACCAAAACGCCCCATAATTCTGCGACTTTTTTCAGGCGGAAAAAAAGACTGTATAAATGAAATAATAAAAATCAAAATACATAAAAGAATGGTGATTTTTATAAGATCCATAAAAAAGAAACAGACAGTTCCACCAATCCTACTGTTTACATCAAGACCGCAAAGCCCAGCCGTTTTTTGAATAAGAACATTCAGCCATTTCATTCCCAGCAGCTGATTCTGAATAAAATTCCAAACCATTAATCATTACCTCCGTGACAGCAACAACCTTCATGTGCAGAAAAATCCTTATTTCTATCTTTGTAACAGGTAATTGCTTCAAAATAAGACTTAAATTCCTTAAACATACAGCAATGAATTGAATAATAAGACCATTTTCCTTCCTTACGCACAGAAACAAGTCCTGTATTTTCAAGAATCTTCATATGATGCGATAAAGTTGGCTGAGTAATCTGGAACTCCTCTAAAAGCTTTTGAGCACACTGTTCCCCATCCGTCAGCAGCTTTATAATTTTAAGCCGGTTGGAATCCCCTAAAGCCCTGCAAATTTCACTGATTTTTTCATCAGTCATAACCGTACCTCATATTGATAAGTATCTATATAAATATAATACAACATATAGATAAACATCAATGTGTTTATTGAATATTGCAGAAAAATCCACATATGGACAGATTAAGATGATTTATAAAAATACGGGAAGGAGGACTGAGGCTGGCAAAAACACTCTGAGCTCGGAAACGATAGTTTCCTTACCGAGCTCAGCGTGTAGC
>JAKSTL010000021.1 GCA_024402595.1 Treponema sp.
ACGGATACACTGTAGAACGCCGCTGGAGAAAAATGAATCTTAAGATTGAAGTAAAAAATCCACAGCATGTTTCAAAAGGTGTTGAATATGTTGAAGTTGACGGAAAACGCGTAGACGCAGCTTATGTTCCTGTAGAAATGATTAAGGACGGAAGCAATATAGTAGTTCATATGGGGACTGATGCAAAGCAGTACCCATATGAACGTGTGTAAGCAGTTTTGCGAAAGCGAAACTGCAGGCACGGGTAAAACAAATTGTCGGTTGAAGACTGATTGTTCAACCCGTGCCACTTATGGGAAAAGACGCAAAAGCTTACGAAGCTGAACGAGTATAATTAATTATGAATTAAGAATGCAGAATTAAGAATTAATTTTGCGTTTTCTGATGAAAGAGCTTCTTCCGAAAGGGGGAAGCTCTTTTTTTAGAATTAGTAGATTGCAAAAAAGTGAAAATCCTGCAGTTGTAAAAAAAAATACTTTTAGAAATTATTCAGCGTTGTTTTTCGATAATGTTTCTACAGGTTCAGCAGATAAAATCTTGTTTAACGGCTTTGCAACAATGGAAATTACAGGACCTAAAAGCAAAGACATAGCAATTGAGCCCACCAAGGAGCCTTGCATAATTCCATCTTTAGATAACTTACACGCAAGAAAGCCTAAACCTGCCGCGCTTAAATCAAAAATGATTCTAACAATAAAAAATGGGATTTTTGGTAAAGCCCTGCTGATAATGGCTGGTAAAGCATCGTAAGGTGCAACCCCCATTTGTGCATTCATATAAACCGCCGCCACAATAACAAAAAGCAAAAGTGCAATGGCAAAAACAGCCAGCTTAATACCAAATGTACCATTGACAATAAAATCATGAAAGCCAATATTTTTCCAAATCCATCGGCAGAAGTCTACAATATACCCAATTAAAATCATATTTGCCAAAGTTCCAAAACCAATTTTTTCCGGCCCAAAAATAAAGGTAAGAATCAGCATCAATCCGTAAACTATAACTTCTGTTGTTCCCAAAGAAAGCCCAATGGCGTGGGCAATATTCAGATTCATATAGCTGGCAGGATCTGTTCCCCAACCAACTTCTACCAGAATGGAAACAAAAACACCCATGAGACAAACTGCAGGCAACATAAAAGCAAGTCTCTTTTTAAAATTCGGAACCAAAAATTGCTTAAAACTAAACTTCATAGACATAATTTATAAATAGATTATGCTAAGGTCAATACATTTTATGATTCAATAATTTGATACATTTAATTTAATACCTAGACATAGTATACGACAGAATTTTGCTTTCTATTGTCAAAACATTATCTATTCAATATTATTCTTATACTTCAAGGATTATCTTATGACTTATAATTTTGTTTTCTTTTTTAATTCCATTCTTTTGGGAATAGGTTTAGCTATGGATGCTTTTTCTGTTTCTATAGCCAATGCCTTAAATGAACCCGAAATGAAGAAAAAACGAATGTGCCTTATTGCGGGTGTTTATGCTTTTTTTCAGTATGCAATGCCTGTTATAGGTTGGATATGTGTTCATACAATCGTTGTGTATTTTAAAAAGTTTGAAAGCTTTATTCCATGGATAGCTTTGATTTTACTTCTCTATATTGGTGGTAAAATGCTTATTGAAGGAATAAAGGGTGGTGATGATGATGCAGAAGAAGTTAAAAAACTTGGTTTTGGAACACTAATCGTTCAAGGTATTGCAACTTCTATTGATGCACTTTCTGTTGGTTTTACCATTTCTGATTATGGCCCTTTAATGGCAAATATTGCAGCTGTAATTATTGCTGTTGTAACTTTTGGCATTTGTATGGGTGGTTTACTTATTGGTAAAAAAGTTGGAAATAAATTGAATAACAAGGCTTCAATTCTTGGAGGAATTATTCTGATAGGAATTGGAATTGAGATTTTTGTAAAAGGTTTATTTTTCTAATATTTTATAAATAGCACTTGCGAAGGTATGGAGCAGCGCGAAGCGGTCAAAGCAGATTTATCTGCTTTGACTGAGGGTTACTGAACTGCGGAACACCGTTAGTACAAAAGATGTCCGCAATATTCAGAAATAGTTTCGCCCTGATTTTTTTAGTCTTCCATTTTTTTGTAAGCTTCAAACTGTGTTACAACTTCTGAATCAACTTTTGTGCAGAGAGAAACAATTACAGTAACAACTAAACAAATTAAGAAAGCTGGAACGATTTCATACAAATCAAAGATTCCACCGTGCAAATAGTGCCAGACAACATCTGTTACACCACCACAAATTAAACCTGCAATGGCGCCAGGAGCGGTTGTTCGTTTCCAGTAAAGAGCTAAAAGTACTAAAGGTCCAAATGTTCCACCAAATCCAGACCAAGCAAAAGATACAAGTCCGAAAATAGAAGAGTTTGGATTCAAAGAAAGAAGAAGTGCAATTAAAGCAATGAAGAATACTGTGAATCGGCTGATGTTAAGAACTTCTTTTTCTTCCGCATTCTTTTTAATCAATCCTTTGAAAATATCCTGACTTACAGCAGAAGATGCGGCAAGCAACTGAGAGTCTGCGGTTGACATTGAAGCAGCAAGAATTGCACAAAGGAAAATACCTGCAATAAATGCTGGATACATATTCTGCATTGTAGCAGAGAATACAGTTTCTGCATCACCAAAGTTTGTAATTCCGCTGATTACAGCTCCTGCTTCTGTTCCAAGAATTGTTCCGTGATTGAAAAGATAAGCTGTTCCTAAAGTACCGATGATGAAAGTTCCAACATAAGAGATAATCATCCAGCTAATACCAATTCTTCTTGCTTTTTTTACTTCTGCATTAGAACGAATACCCATAAAGCGAACGATAATATGAGGCATACCAAAATATCCAAGTCCCCATGCTAAAGCTGAAACAATGCTCATTCCTTTGTAAGTAGAGTTTGAAACAAAAGAGTTTTTAATTGCTTCTCCAAAACTTCCTGCGACGGCGGCTGCATTGAAATCTTTTACCTGTGCAATGGCATTAGCAGGACCACCTAAAGCGAAAACTGCAATAATGGAAGAAATGATAAATGCTATAACAATGAGCATACCCTGAACAAAGTCTGTGGTACAAACAGCAGTGTATCCGCCTGTAATGGTATAACAAAGAATTACTACAAGACCAATTGCCAAACCTGCATGATAAGGAAGTCCAAATACAGAATTAAAGAGTTTTGCACAGGCAACGAAACCAGAAGCTGTGTAAATTGTAAAGAACAGAACAATGAAAATAACAGATACTATTGAAAGTAAGTGTGATTTGTCTTTAAAACGATTTGAAAGAAATTCTGGAATTGTAATTGAATCGCCAAATGAGATTGAACATTTGCGCAAAGGTTTTGCTACAAACAACCAGCTTAAGTATGTTCCTGCAATTAAACCCAATGCAGTCCAGAAAGTTTCTTTTACACCACCAAGATAACAAAGTCCTGGAAGTCCCATTAAAAGCCATGCAGAAGAATCTGAAGCTTCAGCAGAAAGTGCTGTAATCCAAGGGCCTGCTTTTCGTCCACCAAGGAAAAAGTCTGCCGAGCTGTTGTTTTTATTGGCATTTCTTAGACCAATAAAAATCATGAAACCAAGATAAAGCACAAAAGCTAAAATCTTAGCAATAACTTGAGCTGTCATAATAACCACCTGTTTCTTAATTTTTGTATAATAATACAGATTTTTTGCATAAAAATACAGTATTTAAAAGGATTTTTTAATAAAAACTTGATTTTCAAAAGCTTTATTCTTATATTTTAAACTAAACATAATGGGGCTTGAGCCCTATCTATATCTTGAGGTGTTTTATGGCAGATTGTTCACATGATTGCGGTTCTTGTAATCAGAATTGTTCAGAAAGAGATTTTCGTGCTTCTTTAAGACCAGGAAGCAGTGTAAAAAAGGTTATTGGAATTGTCAGTGGAAAAGGAGGCGTTGGTAAGTCTCTTGTAACAAGTTTACTGGCAAGCAAGGTTTGTAGAGACGGATTTAAAACTGCCATTTTGGATGCAGATATTACAGGTCCTTCAATTCCTGAAAGTTTTGGTGTTGGTGATTTACGAGCCGAAGCTATTGAAGGAGAAGAAGCTCTTGCCCCTGTAAAAACAGATTCTGGCATTCAGATTATGTCTATGAACTTCCTTCTTCCAAATTCTACAGATCCTGTTATTTGGCGTGGACCTGTTATTGCTGGAGCGGTAAAACAGTTCTGGACCGATGTGGTTTGGAAAGATGTTGATTTTATGTTTGTAGATATGCCTCCTGGAACTGGTGATGTTCCATTAACTGTATTCCAGTCTTTACCTGTAGATGGAATTATTGTAGTTTCTTCACCACAGCAGCTGGTTCGGGTAATTGTTGAAAAAGCTGTAAATATGGCCAATATGATGAATATTCCAATCCTTGGGCTTGTGGAAAATATGAGCTATGTAAAATGTCCAGATTGCGGAAAAGAAATTACAGTTTTTGGAAAAAGCAATATTGATGCTATTGCCAAGAGTTTTAATCTTCCTGTTCTTGCTAGAATCCCAATGGAAGAAACAACTAGTCGCGCTGTAGATGCTGGAGATATTGAAAGTCTTGATATTCCTGAATTGAATGAAGCCGCAGAAAAAATTGAAGCACTTTTGAAATAAAAACGATAAGTTTTCAGAAACGCTTTGTAAAAAACTGATTTTTGGGATATAATTGTTTCTATGGATAATAACATGGATAAAATCTCTGAATCTGAAATTTCGGAAGTTCTCATAGAAGAAGCAAAAGTAGAGATGCTTAATATAATTACCACTAGTGAGCCTCAGTTGGTAAAAGAGTTCTGCGAATGTCTGTTTACGCCTGCCGAATTAAAGGATATAGTGAACCGATGGCTTCTTGTAAAAGAAATAGATAAAGGAACTACCCAGCGAGAAATTGCAAGGAAGTTTGGTATGTCTTTGTGTAAAATTACCAGAGGTTCCAAAGAACTTAGCAAGCCCGACAGCGCTTTCCGCAAAGTTTTAGAAGCTCAGAAAAACAAATAAATATTTTTTGCAATCAGTTTTACAGCAAAATACTGCATTTTTATAATAATTTTATAAAAAAACTTACATTGACCGAACATCGTTCATAAAATACACTTAATCTTATGAACGATGTTTTATTTTTTAAACAGGTTCCTGAAAAGTGGGAACATTATCTGCCGCTTGGAAACGGTCGCCTTGGTGCAATGGTAAAAACTCATCCTTGCAATGAAATCATACAATTAAATGAAGAAAGCATTTGGTCTGGAGGTCCTATTGATAGAGTAAATCCAGATACAAAAAAATATTTGCCAAAAATACGGGAACTGGTAAAACAGGGAAAAGTCCTCGAAGCCCAGGAACTTGGTTTTGAAACAATTTCTGGTACTTGTTTTAATGAACGGGTATACCAAACCGCTGGTGATTTCCGCATAGATTTTTTTGCAGAAGAAAATTACGGCATAGAATGCGGATGGCCTTTGCAGCATAAAGTGGTTCCAGAAAGTATGGAAACTTATGAAGGGCAGTTGAATCTTTCGGAAGCTTGCACTTTTGTTACTTATAGAGACGAACATGGGGTTCAGTTTTCCCGCAGAACTTGGATAAGTGCCGTTGATGATATGCTTTTTATGCATGTAACAGCTTCTGAAAAAGGTAAAATCAATTACAGGGCTTATTTAGACAGAGGAATCTGGGTAGACAATATTCGTGCAGAGGATGATTTTATTTTTCTTGAAGATGCTCATGGTGTTCCTTTTTGCGTTGGTGCTGGTGCTATAGCTTCTGGTGGAAAAACAGGCACAAAAGGTTTTTGTCTTACTGGCGAAAATTGTGATGAAGTATTATTTTTTATAGATATTCAAACCTGGAAATACAATGAAAATGTAAAGACTGGAACGACAAAATCAAAAATCTTTACACCAGCAGATTATGAAAAATCCATTAAGAAGAACAAATGGACTGGGGCTTGTAAAAACAAACTGCAGAAAATGAAAGAGTTTATAGAGCTTCATGGAGTTTCTGTTGCGGCAGAAGATATTTTTGGCTGGCATTTAAATGAATACAAAGGATATTGGGACCGTTTTTCTCTGGAATTGGGTAAAACTCAAAAAACTTCAAATGCCAATGCGAAAGAATCTCAAAATCCATCTGATGAAAAGACTTATACACCTCAACTTTTGTCTCAGGCCTCTAGTGAAAATACCTCTCTTGTTAATCTTTATGCTAATTTTTCCCGCTATCTTTTGATTTCTGGTAGCCGTGTACCGGGTGTATTACCAACCACATTGCAAGGTCTTTGGAATTGTTATATGGATCCACCTTGGGGAAGTAAATATACCGTTAATATAAATACAGAAATGAATTACTGGCCGGTTAATATGACAAATCTGGCCGAATGCGAACTTCCTCTTTTTGATTTATTGGAACGGGCTTATAAAAATGGTTGTGATGTTGCTCAAAGAATGTATGGTTGCCGAGGTTATGTTATTCATCATAATATCGATTTTTGGGGAGATGCCGCACCTCAAGACAGTTGGTTGCCGGGAACTTATTGGGTTTTAGGCGCTGCCTGGATTGCAACTCATATATGGGAGCATTATGAATATACTTTGAATCTGGATTTTCTAAAAAGATATTATTATCTTATGCACGAAGCCTGTTTGTTTTTTGTAGATTTTCTTCAACCTTGTGATTTGCTGGCGGAAGATGGTAAAGCTTACTTGGTTATAAATCCTTCTGTTTCTCCAGAAAACTCCTATGTTACAAAAGCAGATCAAGTTGGTGCTTTTACCGAAGGCTGTGAAATGGACAATATGATTTTGGAACATCTTTTTTCCAGCTGTTTAAAAGCTCGTAAAGTTTTAGCAAATTGCAAAAAACAGAAAAACTGCAAAATTGATTTTGATAAAAAGGATTATGCGGATTTTGAATATGTTTTGAATCATTTAAAAAAGCCCGAAACCAATAGAGACGGTTCTCTTATGGAATGGAATACAGAAGTTCCTGAAGTTGAACCTGGACACAGACATATTTCTCATTTGTATGGACTTTTTCCGGGGCACACAATTTCTCTTGAAAAAACACCAGAGCTTGCAGAGGCGGCAAAATTAACCTTAAAAAAACGTCTTGAAAACGGTGGCGGACACACGGGTTGGAGTCAAGCATGGATAATCAATTTTAGAGCTCAGCTGGAGCAGGGTGATGAAGCACTTGAAGCTATTGTTAAACTTTTATCTCATTCAACTTTGCCAAATCTGCTGGATAATCATCCACCTTTCCAGATTGACGGTAATTTTGGAGCTTTAGCCGCTATTGTAAGAATGTTAGTTCAAAGTGAAATGGATGAAAACGGGCAGGTTTTTGTAAAACTTTTACCTGCTCTTCCAAAAGAAAAAGCATGGCAGTCTGGTTTGTTAAAAGGTGTGCTTATAAAAGGCGGTTATTCTATGGATTTGGAATGGCAGGACGGTAAAGTGTTGAATTACAACTTTAAGCCATTAACACAAAATTGCAATAAAGAGCCAGTGATTATGAACCTGTAGCTTTATAATCACTGGCCATAGAAAACTTCATAAGTCTATTGCATAAAATGTAGAAAATTAGTATTATCTTTGTTACGTATTTGGGTTTATTTTAAATGTATTTAATCCCCGTTTTATACCTTTAAGATGCCTTTTTACCAGTCTTTTGCAGAGCGGGTTATGTTTCCTTTATCCACTGCAGTAGGCGTTTATAACGATTCATTTTAATAGAGGTATTTAGATGTACGCAACTATTGAATTTAAAGGCAAACAGTATAAAGCAGAAAAAGATGTTGTTCTTACAGTAGACAAGCTTGACGCTGAAAAAGGTACAAAAATTGACATTGATACAGTTCTTTTGGTAAGTGATGGTGATAAAATCACTGTTGGAGCACCTTATGTTGCAGGTGCAAAGGTAACTGTAGTTGTAGAAGAAACTTTCAAAGATAAGAAAGTTTTGGTTCTCAAATACAAAGCTAAGAAAGATTATCATCGTCTTATTGGTCACAGACAGCAGTACACAAAAGTACGCGTTGAATCAATCACACTTGCATAATTGCAAATTAATTTCGTAAATACAAAATAGGAGATTACTATGGGAAGAACACGTGGTGGATCTGGTGCAAAAAACGGACGCGATGCTAATCCAAAAAACTTGGGCGTTAAAAAATATGCTGGAGAATCTGTAACAGCAGGTTCAATTATTGTTAAACAGCGTGGAACAAAGTTCTATCCTGGCACAAATGTTATGAGAGCTGGTGATGATAGTTTGTTCGCTACAGCAGACGGAAAAGTAGTTTTTAGCGAAAGAAATAATCATAAAATTGTTTCTGTAGAAGCTGCTAACTAAGTTAATTCAGTTGCTGAATATAAGATGCCCGGTTTGACTTAAAAATCTACCGGGCATTTTTTTTGTTATAATTTTTAGGAGTTCATATATGGTTGGTTTTGCTGATGAAGCTAGAATAGAAGTTCGCTCAGGCAATGGTGGAAATGGTTGTATTGCTTTTCGCCGTGAAAAATATATTCCTCGTGGTGGTCCAAACGGTGGTGATGGAGGTCGTGGTGGAGATGTTATTTTTGCAGTAAAACGCAATCTTAGAACTCTTTCAAAATTACGCCATCAGTGTTGTTTTAAAGCCAAAAATGGCGGAGATGGTCAGGGTTGGAATCGTTATGGAGCAGATGGGGAAGATGTTGTAATTCCCGTTCCTCCAGGAACAACAATTCGTGATGCCGAAACTGATGAAATTATCTACGACTTTGCAACAGATTCTGAAGATGAAAGCTTTGTATTTTTAAAAGGTGGCAATGGTGGTTGGGGAAATGTGCATTTTAAAACTTCCACAAATCAGGCACCAAGAAAAGCTAATCCTGGACAAAGGGGCGAAACTCGTTTCTTAAAGTTGGAACTTAGTATTATGGCTGATGTTGGTCTGGTTGGTTTTCCAAATGCCGGTAAATCTTCACTGTTAACAGCTTTTACAAATGCTCGTCCAAAAATTGCTCCTTATCCTTTTACTACAATTATTCCAAATCTTGGAGTTTTGCGCGTAGATGATGAAAGTGATGTAATTATTGCAGATATTCCGGGAATTATTGAAGGAGCTTCCGAAGGTCTGGGCTTAGGAGATACATTCTTAAAGCACATTACAAGAACTGCCTGTCTTATTTTTATGATTGATTGTTCAGACGATAATTATGCCACCGCTTATTCAACTCTTTGTAACGAACTTGCTTCTTACTCTGATGAGTTGATGGAAAAGAAACGAATTGTTTTATGTAACAAAATTGATGTGGAAGGCGCTTATGAACGGGCTGTGGAACTTGCAGAAGAAATTCGTAAGGCAGAACCAGAAACAACTGTTATTCCAGTATCAGTGCATACAGGTCGCGGAATGAAAGAAGCTCAGAATCAGATAATAAAGCTTGTTAGTATGCTTGAAAAACGCAACGAAGAAAACAAGACTTCTGTTGAAAAAGCAAAAAGTGCCTTTATGGACTCTCGAGCCTTTATTGACGAAGATGATGATGCTGTTCAATATCCTGGCTGTGATAATTCTGAATCCGTTGATGAGTAAAATCCTCTGATTTTTTAAAGAAGGCTATAGAAAATGAAGATTGCAGTTTTGGGTGGTAGTTTTAATCCTTTTCATATTGGACACGCCATGTTGGCCGATCGACTGGTTGATGAATTGCATTATGATAAGGTGCTTATAGTTCCCGCCTGCAATCCTCCTCATAAAAAACTTTCTGCCCAGATTGATGCAGAACATAGATTGGCTATGATACAAGCCTTTTGCGAAAGTGAAAAACGAGGTTGCTTTATTCCAGAATCCTGCGAAATTGATAGAGGCGGAACTTCCTATACCTGTGATACTTTAGAACATCTTACACAAAAATATAAAGACAAATTGGAAGGAAAACTTGCTTTTGTTATGGGTGATGAAGTGGCGGCTGAGTTTCATAAATGGAAGAATCCCGAAAAAGTTTCAGAACTGGCCGACTTGATTATTACAAGAAGGTATCCGGAAATAAATATTCTAAAAGAAACACAGTTTCACAATAATCCTTCTGGTTCTTATAATGGTGATTTTAAAGAAGCTTTTGATTTAAATGCTTTTAAGTATCCCTGCATTTATCTTGAAGAACCTTTGCTTCCTGTTTCGTCTACAGAAATACGGACAAGAATTGCAGAAAATAAAAGTTTTAAATATCTTGTGCCTGGTGCTGTTTATGATTATATTTTAAATCACAAACTTTATCTGCAATAAAATAAATATAAGCACAGAATATTTTTGGAGAAGATTTTGGACACAAAAATTGATGTTACGATTGAAAATGTAAGACAGTATACAAAAGAGCATGTAAAACCTTCCCGTTTTGAACACTGTGAACGAGTTGCACAAATGTGTGCGTTTTTATGCAAAAAGTTTGGTCTTGACGAAAAAAAAGGCTATCTGGTGGGAATTGGCCACGATATGTGTAAAGATTTGCCTGCTGAAAAAATGCTTGAAGTTGCTGCTAGAGATGGAAATCCTATTTTAGATTATGAGAAAACTAAGCCTTCTTTATTGCACGGACGGGCAGCGGCAGTTTTAATGAAAGAAGATTTTAAAATAGAAGATAAAGATATTCTAGAAGCGGTTGCAAATCATATCTGCGGTTTTTGTGAAATGGGAAATCTTACAAAATGTCTTTTTTTGGCAGATAAAATTGAACCGGGGCGTCCACAATCTACAGATGAATATAGAAATAATTTGCTTTCTATGGATTTGGATTCAATGACTGGAACTGTAATTATAGAAAATTATAAATATGTTTCTGGAAAAGGTTATGAAGTTTATCCTGAAACAAAAAAAATGGTAGATTATTATCAGGCTTTATTGGAGAAAAAGTAACACAAAATGAGAAAGAAACTGCGGGATGAACAGAAAGGTATTCTCTTTATTGCAATTATTGCGGTAATTATTATTTCTGTAAGTTTGTTTTTTGCACTGACTTTAAAATCGAACTCGGTAGAAGATGAACTGGAAAAAAATCAGCTTATAAGAATCTTGTTTGTAGTTGATATGGAAAGTGATGATTATAACGGAAATAATGAGTTTTTATTTTCCAGCGTTTTGATTTATGATTCAACTTCTCATAAAGCTGCGGTAATCAATCTTCCTGATTATACAGGTGCAATTTACCAGTCTCTTGGTCGTGTTGATAAACTGGCTGAAGTTTACAATGAACTTGGTATGGCAACATATAAAGCAGAAATTGAAAAAATGTTGGGAATCACCTTAAATTATACTTCGCAGATTAGACTTGATGATTTTATCAAGCTTTGTGATATGATGGGAGGAATGAGAGTATTTATTCCTTCTCCAATAGATTGCGTTTCAGAGAATGGGGAGCGATGGTTGCTTCCTTCTGGAGCCGTTAATCTTGATGGCGATAAAATTGCTACATATCTTCAGTACAGAGATAGTGAGGAAACCGAAGATAATATTCAAGATAGATATCAAAATGTTATGGTTGCACTTTTGACAGGCTTCCATGATAAAAAGTTTGTTATTTTTAATAAAAAGAATTTTAAAAAATATGCAATGTGTATTCAGACTAATCTAGATGATGATGAAGAAGAAACATTGTATTCAATAATTTCAGGACTTGATGCAGAATCAATTATTCGTCAGACAATTACAGGCTCTTTGCGAAATGTTGATAATCAGCAGCTGTTGTTCCCTCTCAATAATGGTGAGTTTATAAAAGAAGCCATTCAGCAGACAACAAAAATGCTGGTTTCATCAGATGGAAGTTTTTCAGCCCGTGTTTATATTCTTGAAATACAGAATGGAACAACTACACAAGGGCTTGCAAGACGAACTTCAACATTATATCAGGATGCAAGTTATAATGTTTTGGCCGCTGTAAATGCAGATAGAAATGATTATGCAGAAACTGTTATTATAGATCATATTGGCAACGAAACCGCGGCAAGAAATGTGGGAGAACTTATTCGTTGTACAAATATTAAACAGCCGGATTATAATTCAGAGTCAGAAATGTCTTCAACAGAAGCACAGGTTGATTTTACAATTATTCTTGGAAAAGACTTTAATGGTCGTTATGTTATAAAGGGAGCTTCGTACTAGAATGGACATAAAAGAAAAATCAGCAGAACAAAAGGCAATGGAAATTGCTAAATTGATGGAAGATGGCAAAGGTCAAAATGTGACTCTTTTGGATATTAGTGAATTGAACAGCTGGACAGATTATTTTGTTATTGTAACAATTTCCAGTTCAACTCAAATGCAGGGGCTTTATAAACAGATTAAGGATTATATTAAAGACAATGATTTGGAGATTCATGTTACAAACAGAAAAAGTCCAGATGGTGATGACTGGAATCTTGTAGATTTAGGAATCATTGTTGTTCACCTTATGTCGGAACAGGCTAGAGAGTTCTATGACTTGGAAAAACTCTGGCATATGGGAAAACTTATTGAGTTCTAAAAGTTAACTTAAAACAAAACTTTTCAAAAGTGAGATTGAATAAAAGCTTTTGGAAAGTTTGTTTTATACAGTTTTTAGAATTAGTTTTCTTCTTCGTTTTCATCTAAGTCTGATTCAAAATCGGATTTATTGTATTTATTTGTATTTTGATTTAATTGTGGGTCAAAATCTGTGTCTAATTTATCAAGAATTGGGTCTTCTTGTAAGAATTGTGAAAAATCTGATTCAAAGTTATCAGTTTTTTTTAGGTTGTTTTTATCTGCTTCAATTATAGTAAAGTTTTTTGTATCCATTAGTTCCTCATAAAAGTTTTGCGTAAAAAACTTTATTTGAAAATATCATACAAGTCAAGTTTTTACTATATATTTTGTTTTGAAGATAAAATCGTGGCATTTACAAAGCCCTTGTGCTTACTCAATAAACAAAAATATAATTGACAGACCTATAAAAATTGGTATAATATTAATGATAATGGATTTGGAATTTGTTGAAAGAGCTTATGCAAAAGTAAACTTTAATTTAAAGGTTTTGCCGTTGCAGAAATCTCTTAATTCAGGTTCAGGCTGCGGGAAACAGGAATCTTATCATTCAATCGAAAGTATTTTTCAGACGGTTGATTTGTATGATGAATTGATTGTTTCTAAAATCGATACAAAGGATTCTGACGAAAGTTATTGCGAAATCCTTTGCGAACAGATGCAGCTTCCTGAAAAAAATACCTTATCTGTTTCATACAAGGCTTTTTGCGAAGTTGTTGAAAAACAGTTTGGAACTGCAAAAAAGGTCCACAGTGTTAGGGTTGTACTGAAAAAAGGTATTCCTGCTGGTGGAGGTTTAGGTGGTGGTTCTGCTGATGCCGCAGCTTTAATAAGAGTTCTTGAAAAAATGAATGAAATATCACTTTCTGACAGTCAGAAGGATTATATAGCTGATAAAACGGGTAGTGATGTTTTTTTCTTTATGCATTGCGATTCAGAAGGAAAGGGTGCGGCTCTGATAGCTGGTCGTGGTGAGAAAATTAAAACAATAAAATCTAGGAAAGATTTGTTTTTGTTGTTGGTTTTTCCAGAAGTTAGGAGTTCAACAAAAGAAGCTTATGCTTTGGTTGATGAATATCTTGCTTCAGAGGAAAATAAAGTAAAATATCCAGATTTTGAAGAGTTGGAAACGATTTATCGTAAGGCTCCAAGAGAATGGAATTTTTTAAACAGTTTTACTCCAGCTTTGTGCAGCAGAGAGGAGTACAGCAGTATAAAAAGTGCGTTAAAAAATCTAAGAAAAACGGAAGCCGAATATGTAGAAATGTCAGGTTCGGGTTCGACGGTTTTTGGTGTATTTACTTTTCAGCAACAAGCAATGATTTACAGTGATTTGCTTGCTGGAACTATTAAATGTGTATTAACACAAACTGTATAGTTTGTGAAAACAACTTTTGGGGGTCTCGCATATGCAGATTACTGAACTTAGAATTAGAAAAGTAGAAGATGAAGGCAAGTTACGCGCTTATGTTACAGTAACATTTGACGAATGTTTTGTCGTACATAATGTTAAGATCATTGAAGGAAAGAGCGGCTTGTTCATTGCAATGCCTAGCAGAAAAACTGCAAATGGCGAATATAAGGATGTAGCACATCCAATTAGTCCTGAATTCAGGGCAGAACTGCAGGATAAAATTCTTGCAGAATATGAAGCTGGTCATGTGGAAGTTGGTGGAGACGCTGACTAATACATAAAATTTTCTCCGCTGGTGTAAAGGTAGCACACGAGCTTTTGGTGCTCAGGGTCCGGGTTCGATTCCTGGGTGGAGAACAAACTTTTTTGTACTTTGTTAAAGTATCAAATTAGTTTGAGATGAACTAATACTAAGGATATAAGGAGCTTTAGGATGGAAAAGCAGGTTATCAATGCTAAAATTCGTACAACAACTGGTAAAACAGCTGCTAAAAAACTTCGTGAAGTAGGTAGTATCCCTGCTGTTATGTATAACAGAAAAGGCGAATCTACTATGCTCGAAATTAACGAAGTTGAATTCAACAAAGTTTGGAGAACAATTACTCCAACAACTTCAATCAAACTCGTAGTAGATGGAAAAGAAATGCTCGCATTAATTAAAGATGCAGAGTATAACATCAGAACTGACAAAGTTCTTCATGCAGATTTCTTTGTGCCTGATGCTGATCAGAAATTGGTTGCAAAAATTAAGGTTCACTTCAAAGGAACACCAGCTGGTGTTTTGAAAGGTGGTTTCAAGAAAGAACGCAATAATCAGATTAAAGTAAAAGCTGTTATTACAGATTTACCAGAAACAATTACTGCTGATATTTCTAAAATCAATGTAAGTGAAGCTCTTCGTGTTAAAGATTTGGAAATTGGTGATAAGGTTGAAGTTCTTACAGACGCAAACCTTCCACTTGTAACAGTTTCACCTGCTCGTGGCTAATTTTCAGCAAGTCTGATAAAAGCAAATTACAGGAGACGTCATTCTTTTGGCGTCTCTTTTTTTTTAATAAAGCACGGATAGGTTAAAAATTACTCAAATCTTTCCGTACTCATCTATAATAAATATAAGTTTAAAGTTAGATTAAGTTTATGAATAAAAATCCTTCACAATCTTTTGAATGCAAAGTAAAAGATGGATTAGCCTTATGTGGATGCCATATCGATAAAACTTCCAGTACAAAAAAAATTGGAATCGCCGTTTCCGGTGGAGCAGATTCTATTTCTCTTCTTTTTTCTTTGTCTAGTCTTTTAAAAGATACTGAATGGACTCTTTATGTTATTTCTGTAAATCATAATATTCGGCCAGAAAATGAAACTTATGGAGATGTACTTTTTGTACAGGATTTTTGTACCAGATTGCAGAAAGAAGGCGTTTCAATACATTTTCATTGTGCAGAAATTAAGCGGGGCGCCATAGAAGATTATGCTGTAGAAAATAAATGCGGAATTGAAGCAGCGGCCAGACATTTCAGGTATAAAAGTTTTGAAGATTTTATCAAAAATAATCAGTTGGATTTTCTGTGCCTTGCTCATAATAAAGACGATCAATTAGAAACTGTTTTAATGCGTTTTTTACAATCTTCATCTTCTGGAAACCGAAAAGGGATTCTTCGGAAAAGGGGAAAATATATTCGACCTTTGTTAGATATTTCAAGAGCAGAAATTGAAGAATATTTATTAAATCATAATTTATCTTGGCGAACGGACAGTACCAATCTGGATGATGTTTACTTCCGCAACAAACTTCGCCTAAAACTGATTCCCTTTTTAAACGAAAATTTTAAAGACTGGCAAAGCGGCGTTTTAAATGGCTATGAAAAATCTGTTGTTGAAGATGATTTTATTAATTCCTTTGCAGAAAAAATAGAATATGATGTTTCTTTTGATGAAAACAATAAAAAAATAGTCTCGTTAAAGGATAATCAGTTTTTTTGTGCTCATAAAGCTATTCAGCTAAGAATCTTGTTTAATATGGTAAAGGAAATTGGCGCGGAAAATAGAATACCTTATGTCTTTTTGCAGGATGTATTAAAATCTCTTTCAGTAGTTCAAAACTCCAATAGAACTATTCAAAAATCTTTTTCAAACATAGAAATTATTCTTAAAAAAAATAATGTTTTGATTAAAAATAGAGTAAAAAAGCATACGGATACTCTTTTTTTTGATATAATAGAAGAAACTGGTGAATATGATTATTTTTTCGGAAAAATATCAGTTAGAAAAAATCAGAATATAAATCAGGACAATAATCAGAGATTGGACGCTGGTTGTAAAGTCTTTTGGAATGATGATTATACCTGCAATCTAGAGCTTCCTTTTTGTGTTAGAAGTTATCAACCTTTTGATGTAATAGAAACTGCAGATGGCGGATATAAAAAAATTGCAGATGTTTATAACGACTGGCAGATTCCTGTTGAAGATAGATGGAAAATACCTGTTCTTCAAACTTTTTATGGTAGTGAGCAGAAAATAACAGGTATTTTAGGTAAAACTTTTGGTTATAAAAATTGGATTATAAAAAATCGGCGGATAAGTGAATGAAAACAAAAGCTTTTGTAATAATTTTTTTACTGATTACTAATGTTACATATATTTTTGGACAAAGTGCAACAAAAAATGCCAACACAAAAACCGCTGAGCGCTGTCTAAAATTGGCAGAAAACTTTATGTTCAGCAATGAATGGGAAAAAGCCTTAAAACAATCTGATTTCGGTTTAACTTATGATGACACTATTTCGGATCTTCATTATATTAAGGCGGCTTCTAGTTTAAAATTAGGCGCAACAAGAGCAGAAGTTCTGACCTCTGTTCAAAGAGCTTTTTTTGAGGATAACTGGTTAAATTACAATAAAAATGGAGCCAGAACCTTGTATGCCAATCTTTTATCTGAACTTGGACAATATAATGAATCTCTTGAGCTTTTGGATACAGCTCCTGTAGTTTTTTCGGCAGATGCTGAGTTTATTCGAATAAAAAATTATTACAGAATTGGAACTTCCCCATCAATTCAGCAGGCTAGAGCAAAAATCAATGTGGCAAGAAAGATTTATGAAAATGATATTCGTTTTCCGCAAATCTTTTTTCTATTTGAAATGCTTTTTATGAATTATTCTGAACGATATGGAGCCCCTTATGAGATTCCCGAAACTGTAAAGGTCATTGCTCAAGATTACATTAAAAATCTTCCGTTCTATGAACCAAAATACAAATCTGCCAGTGAAATTGGTTATAAAATGGAGCGAGAAATAAAAAGTGAAATCGCTAATGATTATGATTTATTGGATTCGCTGGATTTAATAGAATTGGAAATAATTGCTTTGCTTTTTTCTTCTGGGGAGGAGCAGCAAAGATTGTTAAAAGCAGTGGGAGAAATAAATCATAACAGTCCTTTATTTGCTTATGTGGGGTTAAAAGCTGGCATTCTGTCGGAAGAAGAAGCATATAATCTGTTTTTTGAAGCTTCACAGAATGTTTATTTTTTGAACATTTTGGAAAGTTTTTCAACTTTATTAACCGATTCATCTTTGCGTAATGATTTTTATAATCAGCTAAATAGTTTTGATGGAACTTTAATTATTGATGAAAATATTGATTTGCGAAATGAGCTTTCCATAAAATATAATCGTGGGCGTCCAGAATATATTTATTTTGACAAAAATAATGATCAGATTGTGGATATTTATGCTGTTTGCGATTTTGGAGTGCCAACAGAACTGGTGTTCTATGACGATGTGGCAAAATTAAATTACAAACAATATCCTTTTGTAGAAAAAATCAATTTTGTAAAGAATGATGTAACTTATGGTTTCTTTGACAGGGATTTTTCTTTTGAACCTTTTGAAATAATTACCGACAGATTCTTTTTGAATTATTCCAACTGCAATTTTTTTATTCCATATATTCAAAATGATGTTCTTATACCCGAAGATTCTTATCTGGCAAAAAAAGCTTCTACAATAGAAATTACTACAAAAGAAAGATCTAATTCAAAGGTCGTGTATACAGTTTATGAAGGAAAACCTGTGTTTGCAGATTTTTCTAATAACAGCAAAAAGTTTGCCTATTCAACTATTGAAACGGGAGTTCCTTTTGTCCGTTATGTTGATTATGATGAGGATGGCTTTTTTGAAACAGCAGAGACTTTTGATTTTGCAAATGAAATCATTTTGGATAATACAAATTATGTCAGCAAAATATTTGGCGAAAATAGTTTTTCTAAGCAGCTTTATTTGAAGAAAATTGAAATTGATAGAAATCAAAATACTATTTCTGAGTTTATGGAAGAATATTTAAGCGATAACGGAAAAGTATCCAGTTGGGATAATGATGAAGATAGCTTTTTTGAAACAATTTATATTCGTTATCCAGATAATCAGGAAGAAGATTTTGTAAAAGAAGATACCATTTTTTATGATGATTATGGAAACAAAAAAATTGTAATTCATTCTGAAAATAATGAGCCTAAAACTTTGGAACTTTCCAGTTTTTATAAAAATGGCTCAGGTGAAGAACATTCAATCAATTATGAGATTATACCTGGAACAAAAGATAATTATTATTGGCTCAACGAAGAAGGCGGTGAATTGCTGGAGCAGAAGATTGCGGCTAGTCTTTCTTCAAATCCTCAAAATGGTGCAGTACAGATTGTGTCATTAACAGAAAATATTCGCTGTTCTGTGATAAAAATTGATAAAAATATCTTTTGTAATTTAATTTCTGATTTTGATGTAACGGAATAGCATAATCAGTTTTTTATTTTTAAAGGAAAAACAATGAAAATTAAGGGAATATTTATAGAATGCATTGTACTGTTATTTTTGGTAAGTTGTACAACATTAAAACAACCTAAGAATGTAACAGTACCGCTAGATTATACTGATGATGATATAGTTCAGAATGAGATTTCCATTATAAAAGAGTTACTGCAAAAAGATCCTGTAAAAGCATTGTGGCGTTCTAATTTTATTTCTATAAATTATCGTGAAGAAATGATAAAAACTTGTAGCGATTATATTTTAGAAAAAATGCAGGAAGCTTATGATAATAAAGATTATTTTGAGGCATTGAAATATAAAAGAGCCTTAATTGCTGCAGGACAAGACGAATTGGTTAATTCTTACGAGGATTTATCTGATTCTATGATTACCGTTAATGTTCCAGGCTTACTTCCAACTTCTTTTGAAAAGAATCTTGAAGAGGGAGATTATCTACCAAAAAATATTGCAAATTGTGTTGATGGTACTTGTACAATCTGGGTGGATAAAGGGCTAAGAGTAGAAAATGGCTCTGGTTATGCTGATATTGTAATAGGTTCGGGATTTTTTATAGATAAACGTGGATATTTAATTACCAATCATCATGTTATTAGTGATATGGTTGATTCAAAATATGAAGGTTATTCTCGTTTATATATTAAACTTCCTTCCGATATGGATACAAAAATCCCTGCAAAAGTTATTGGTTATGATCCTATAATTGATTTGGCTTTATTAAAGGTTGAAATTACTCCTGATTTTGTTTTTTCTCTTGGTTCCAGTTTAGATTTAACTATAGGTGATAAAGTTTCTGCCATTGGAACACCTATTGGTTTGGAAGGAACACTTACTTCGGGAATTGTTTCTAATATAAACAGAAAGCTAACAACTATGGGTTCTGTTTTTCAACTGGATGCCGCTGTTAATTCTGGAAACTCTGGTGGTCCATTGATTGATGAAAATTTTAAAGTTCAGGCTGTAGTTTTTGCTGGAATGCTTCAATTTCAAGGGTTAAATTTTGCCATACCAGTGGAATATTTAAAACAAGAATTGCCTCTGCTATATAAAGGCGGAGAATATATGCACTCCTGGATTTGCGCTTATGGTCACACTAAACGCATTCAAAATAAAAAAGTTGGACTTGAAATACAATATGTAATGCCTGGTGGTTCTGCCGCTTTTTCTGGGCTTCAAGTTGGGGATGTAATTACAGAAGTAAATGGTTGTCCAATTTTAACAATAGATGATTTTCAATTTGAAATGCTAAAATATGAAGCGGGTAGTGTAGTTTCGTGCAAGTATTTAACTCCATTTAATGAAGAAAAAACAGTTCCTTTGTATCTTGAAAAGAGGCCGACATCTCCTTTGGTTGAAATATATAAAAGTGATTTGGTTACAGATTCTTTTGTTCCAATTTTTGGAATGAAGTTAGTTCGTTCATCGACAATAAACAGGAAATCCTATAAAATAGTATCTGTTATAAAAGGTTCTTCTGCAGATGAAATGGGCTTTTCTGAAAATGATCCTGTAACAATTCAGGATGTTAAATTTGATAATGAACACAATTATTTTTTTGCTCAACTTTATGTTCAAAGGCGTAAACGCGGGTTTCTTGATATTGTAATGACTTTAGCATCTGCTTATGACAGTCCTTTTTATTTTTGAGTTTTTCTAAGTAGGTTTGTACGAAAGAAATGAAATATAAGCGTAATTTTTGTATTGTAGCCCATATTGATCACGGAAAATCTACATTATCCGACCGATTGATTCAAAAAGCCCAGATTATTGATGACCGAAAAATGGTTAATCAGATTCTTGATAATATGGATATTGAACGAGAAAGAGGAATTACCATTAAAAGTCAGGCTGTAACAATTCCTTATCATGCAAAAGACGGAAATGATTACGAACTGAACTTTGTTGATACTCCAGGCCATGTAGACTTTTCTTACGAAGTTTCTCGTGCCATTGCTTCTTGTGAAGGAGCTTTGCTTTTAATTGATGCTACACAAGGGGTTGAAAGTCAGACAGTTTCAAATATGTATATGGCTTTGGAACATGATTTAACTATGGTTCCTGTAATTAACAAAATTGATTTGGCTTCTGCTGATATTCCTTCTTGTAAGAGCCAAATTGATAACGAATTAGGTCTTGATTCTGCCGATGCTATGTGTGTTTCTGCAAAAACAGGCGAAGGAATTGATGAACTTATGGAAGCAATTGTTACTAAGTTCCCAGCTCCTACAGGAAATCCCGATGGAAAATTAGCCGCTTTAATTTTTGACTGCCACTATGATGTTTACCGAGGTGTTGTTGTTCATGTTCGTGTTATGGAAGGTCGGCTTAAAACTGGCGATTTAATCAAGATGATGAGTACAGATTGTCAGTATAAGGTTGAACAATGCGGAATCTTCAAAATAAATTATGAAGAAACTGGGGTTCTGGAAGCAGGCGATGTTGGATATATAATTTCTGGTCTTAAAACCGTAAGTGATGTTAAAGTTGGTGATACAATTACATCTGTAGAAAATGGCGTTGAAGAACCTTTGCCTGGATTTAAGGAAGTAAAACCTGTTGTTTATTCTTCAATTTATCCAATGGATTCTAACGATTATGAAGAATTAAAAGACAGCATGGAAAAACTTAAGTTAAATGATGCAAGTCTTGTTTATGAAAAAGATAATTCTCTTGCTCTTGGAAATGGTTTTAGATGTGGTTTCCTTGGACTTCTTCATCTGGAAATTATTCAGGAACGATTGGAACGAGATTTTGATCAGGCTGTAATTTTTACTGCACCATCTGTTAGGTATCTTCTTCATTTAACGAATGGTGAGGATATGTATATAGATAATCCTTCGGAATATCCACAAGGAAGAATTAAAACTGCGGAAGAACCTTATATAAAAGCTTCGATTATTACACCTGCGGAATATCTGGGATCAATTATGGCTCTTTGTACAGAAAAACGAGGTATGCAGACCAATATGCAATATCTTGATACAAAACGAGTTGAGCTTTCTTATGAAATGCCTTTGTCTGAAGTTTTATTTGATTTTTACGATAGATTAAAGAGTTACAGTCGTGGTTATGCTTCTTTTGATTATGAAGTAATTGGTTATCGAGACACGGAATTGGTAAAAGTAGATATTCTTCTTAATGGAAAAATGGTTGATGCTTTATCTTTACTTACTTTTAAAGACAATGCAGTTGCCCGTGCCCGTAAAGTTTGTGAACGATTAAAGGATGAAATCTCTCGGCAGCAGTTTAAAATTGCTATTCAAGGCGCAATTGGAAGTCAGGTTATTGCTAGAGAGACTGTAAATCCTGTTAGAAAGGATGTTCTTGCTAAATGTTACGGTGGTGATATTACACGAAAACGCAAGCTTTTGGAAAAACAGAAGGAAGGTAAAAAACGAATGAAAATGGTTGGTGATGTTGAATTACCTCAAAGTGCTTTCCTTGCTGTGCTTAAAGAAAAAGAAGAATAAAATGCATTGACTCTTCAGATTAAGAGCTGGAATTGAATATTTTTAAAAATACATCAATTTCGGCTCTTATTCTTTTTAAAAAGGAAATATCCATACTAAACTTCCATCCTTCTGGAAAATGAAGGTAAAGATACTCTCTTGGTTCTGCCAGTTGCTGGATTTGTTTATTTCGTTCAGTTTCTGGCAATTTTTTTTCTCCAGTTAAAAGAGCTTTTAATTCATTGAGTGACTGGGCTTCAGAATGGACATAAGCTTTAATCTGTAAATAAAGGTTTTCTCTAGTGGATTGTTCGGAAGTAAATATCATTTTTGTATAATTATGAAGGTCAGCCTCAGAAAATAAATCAAAAGGATTGCAAAGGGAAAGATTTAAGCTTAATCCTTTTGTTCCAGCGTCGAAAAGATTTTTTATGCCTGAAAAAAGATTTATAAAACTTTCTCTGTAGCTTTGCAATAAAGGCGTTGTATATGTAATTTTTCCATATTTGTCACTAATAGGTAAGGCTGGATAAGAGAAGGCAGCTGAATAATTTTGCACAGGATTTAATCGATTTGTTGCTTCCAATCTGCTTAAATGGGCCATAGTTTCTTTGCCGTGAGTATTTCCAGCTGAATATGAAAAATCCAATCCGAAAACAAAAATTGGAATAGAATCATTTATTCGAAAATGTAAAGCGTAATAGACAGCTGTAAGTCCCACAGAACCAAAAGGTGGATTTGCAAAAGGTAAAAGATTAAGTTTTTGTAGATTAGTTATAAAATCAGCCTGAGTATATAAAGTTGTAAAATAAGAAAGCTTGTCGTGTGAAATATTATGTCCAAGTTGATTTATCGAGCTTAATCCTGCAAAAATAACTGGAGTATTGTTATTATTGTAATTTGAGGTAAAGTAATTTTCACCAATAAAAGCTTTTAATATAACACTTTGAGTTTCTTCCACAAAAACTGCATCGGGAACAATGTTATTATGCAGCAGCGTTGTAAATGATGTGTCTACACAAATTATAAAAAAAGCATTTCTAAAAGATTTTATCTGTTCAAACTGAATATTTATGCTTTCACCAGCTCCAAAAACCAAAATTGGCTTTGTAATTTTGCGTAAAAAAGTATTAATGGAAAGACAATCATAGCTTTGCAGAAGATTCTTAAAAAAGTTTTTTGAATAGGAATGACCAAACTTCATTAGTGTGATTCTGTTTTTCCAGAAGGTCATTATGGCATTGGTAGAACTTTGAGATAAAGTTTTATATAAATCGGCTTGAAATTGTGTACCTGCGGAAAAATCAATAGAAACAATTCTTTTGAAAGAGCCTGCTTGTGGAAGTTTATGTCCGTCAGAAAAAACATAAGATTTTTGATTTAAAATAAAAGGCAGATTATAAGCCTCTTTAATTGTTAAAAAGGTTATTTTATTGCTTTTGCACAAATCTTCATATTGAGAAGAAAGATAATCATTTTTATATAAATCATTGGAAAAATTGTAAAGAGATTCGTCTAATTCAATGCATAGAATAAAACAGTTTTCTGGTATTTTTTCTATTAAGTTTTGTAGTCCATATAAAAGGATTGGAGAAAAAGCTAGAATCAGGGTTTCTTCCAAAAGTTCAGTTTTTTCAATAGTTTGAATTATTTGCTTAGAAGGTGCATATTTTGAATAGAGAAACTTTTGATTGTATGAAACAGAAAAGCCCTGCGAAGTTTCCACAAGGCAGGGCTTTTGTATAAATTGTAAATTATCCAAAATTACATTAAGTTTCCGTAATATGTTGAAGCAAAATTGTTTTCAAGTTTTGGACTATCCATAATAGCATTCTGGGCAGCTTCTGAATCATAATCTTCCAGCTGTGTCAAAATATAAGGAGCTTCTTTTGCTTCTGCTATAGATTCGTTGTTAGTGTACTGAAGAACAATAACATAATCATTCATAACAATTGGAGCAGAAACTTCATTTAATTTTAATGCAAAAGCTGTTTTTAAGAAGTTTTCATTTTTATCTGCACCACGAAGTCCTGCAATTGAAGTATCAACTGACTGAGAAATTGTTGTGCTTCCAAAGTTTAATGGGAATGCGGCAACGGAAGTGTTTTCAATGTCGAACTTTTCACAAGCGGCATCGAAAGAAGACTTCATAACTTCTGCAGTAAAATCTTTTGCTTTTGCTGTAAAGTAATCTTCAACAATTGTTGCTTCATAAGCGTTAATGTAGCTAGAAACCTTTGCTTTCATATCATCTTTTGTGAAGTCTGGCTGTTCTGCCTCTCCATCGGCTCTAAAGATTGAGAAACCGATTAAAGTATTGATGATTGGGCTTGTGCCGTCTTTTGCTACAGTAACAATTTTTTCCAAATCGGCTTTATCTTCAAGAAGATTTTCAATCTGATACTGATAATTGTTGTTTAATTTTCCTTCTGAATTACTGTATGTTTTTTCAGAATATTCGGCAATTGCATCTTCAAAAGAAATCTCGCCTTTTGTAATTCTTTTTACAATCTTTTCGGCTGTTGCTTTATCTTCAACTGTAATAACTGACATATCATATTTGATGAACTTAGCTTTGTTCTGGTTTGCATATTTCAACTGTTCTTCTTCTGGATAATCAGATTTTTTCATAGCTGCCATATTGAAGCCGCGTTTGTCATTCTGATATGCAACAAGGAAATCTAATTCTGAATCAGATTCTTTTATACCAAAAAGGGCTTCTGTTCCAAAAATGTCTGACTGTGAACCAAAGTTATCATCATAGAAACGAGAAGAAAAAAGTTCAGTTTCAATGTCTGCTCTTAATTTTTCAATAGATGCGCTGTCTGTCTGATTATAAATTCTTGTTGAAAATTTTCCATTTTCATCATAGAAATATGGTCTCATTCTGCGGTTGATAGCTTCTTTTGGAACTTCCCAACCTGTCTTTCTTACAGCATCTTCGTAAGCATATTTCATAACTGTAGAATTAAATGCATAGTTGAAAATGTAATACTGTGTTGAGGAATCAATCTGCATTCCCTGATTTCTGAACATTTCTGCATAGTGAGAAATGAATTCAGAAAAGTCTGAACCATATTCATAACTAATCTTTTTGTTATTGTATTTACCAAATACAAGCCCTTCCTGAGCTTTCGAATTTCCTAAAGTAGATGGCATAACAAAGGCTAGCAAACAAATAATTAAAATTATGATTGAGCCTGCTGTGTAAAGAACACCTTTTTTCATATAATTAACCCTTATAATTGTGATTTTAGATAATATTTAATTTTAACATAGACTATACGGGCTGTCAATTGTAGGAAATGAAGCTGTAATTAAAAACAATGATACAAAACATTGAATAGATGATGAGTGCTTGTTCTGGAGTTTTGTACTTTTGTAGTTTTTAAATTTCCAATTATAATAATCTGGGGTATAATAAAATAAATCACATTGCCTAGGAGGAAAAATATGGCAGCAAAAAAAATGAGTTGGTTGGTTAAGATTCTTTTGGTTCTTTTATGGGACATTTATGGTTTAATCCGCCGTCTCGAAAGCAAAAAAACAATTATCAAATTATTGGGAATTATCTTCTTTATTTTCGGAGGATTTGGAATCATTTGGCTTATCGACTTGATTACTGTTCTTGTAAAGAAGGATGTAATTGTTTTAGTTTAAGGTGATTTTCCTTTCAACTGTTAATTTAATGATTAAAGAGTTGAAACTCATTTAATAAATGTGATTATAAAAATAAATAAAAAGGGCTGTTCTTAAGTTCAAAATATTGATTCTGTGATTTTGAGAAAACACGAAAATTGTAAACTTAAAATCACTGGAAATACTGATTGTGAACTTATAAGACAGCCCATTATTTTTTGCCGAAGTTTAATTAACGGCTTGTAATTAATTTATTTTTTGAATTGTAACGAGCAATGGCTTCATCTAATAAAAGCTGAACAAGGGCTGGAAATTCAAGTCCTGCGGCTTCACACATTTTTGGGAACATACTGATGGAAGTAAAGCCTGGCAAAGTATTGATTTCGTTGAGATAAACTGCATTTGTATCTTTATCGATAAAAAAGTCCACTCTGGAAAGGCCTGTGGCATCTAAAACTTTGTAAGCGGCACAAGCAGTTTTTCTAATTTTTTCCAGATCGTTTTCGCTGAGATTTGCTGGGATTTGTAAAGCGGCTCCTTCTGGATCGTTGTATTTTGCATCAAAGTCGTAGAAGGTGTGGGTTGGTAAGATTTCACCTGGGATGTAAGCCACAACATTTTCAACATCATCATCGGCAGGAAATGTTACAGAATTACCAGTAACACTGCATTCAATTTCTCTGGCATTAATCGATTTTTCAATAAGAACCTTATCATCCCACATAAAGGCTTCCATTAAAGCAAAAGATAATTCTTTTCGGTTTTTAGCTTTTGCTGCACCGTTAGAACTTCCTGCACAACATGGTTTTACAAATAATGGATAACCACCCAATTCTTCTTCTGCAGATTCAATAAAAGCATCATAAAGCACTGAATCAAGCATAACAAATCGTTTCATACATACATAAGGAACAACTGGCAATCCAACGCTCTGCCAAATCATTTTTGTTTTTTCTTTATCCATTGTAATGGCAGAAGCAAGAGTTGTACAACCAACATAAGGAATATCAGCCATATCCAAAAGACCTTGGATGGTGCCATCTTCACCATAAGTGCCGTGGAGTGCTGGGAAAACAACATCAATGTCCAAGGATTTACCATTTACACAGAAAGACTGTTTTTTTCCACCAGGAATTATGGTAACAGCATTTTCACTTTTTTCTGTAATTGTAAGCACAGAATCTGGTGTTTCACAAATGCGCTTGTATTCTTCGTCAGATTGAAGATACCATTTTCCTTCCTTTGTAATACCAATTAAAATTACATTGTTTGATTTATTATTTTCGTGAAGTCCCCGAACAATTGAAGCTGCAGAAATTAAAGAAATTTCGTGTTCTCCACTTTTTCCACCAAAAATTACACAAATATTCATTTTATATTCTCCATAAATTATAGAATTTCTTTCAATGCGTTTTTTGCTTCCGATATTTCATCATAAGGCATTACAAAATTTTTATAAATAATACTGTTTTCATGAGATTTACCCAATAGTAAAACAATATCATCTTTTTTTGCCATTTTAAACGCCTGTCTTATAGCCTCAGGACGATCATGAGTAATAAACAGATTTTGATTCATTTTTAGTCCTGATTTTTCTGCTCCGACTGCAATATCTTTTAATAATTCCACCGGATCTTCTCCACGAGGATCTTCATCGGTCAATATTACAACATCACAGAATTTTCCAGCAATTTCACCTTGTAAAGGGCGTTTTGTTAAATCCCGTTCGCCGCCACTGCCAAAAAGTGCAATCATCCGACCTTTACATCTATTTCTAATAGGCGGGAAAATTGTTTCAAAACTAGATGGAGTGTGGGCATAATCCACAATTACTTCAAAAGGCTGTCCTTCATTTATTACAGTCATGCGACCTTTTATAGGCGTTAAATCCTTTGTTTTAGACGCAATTTCTTCAAAGGATAATCCTGTAACACTGCTTACCGCAATAATTGAAGCCATTAAATTATAAGCATTAAAGGCACCTGGCAGTGGAGCAGTAATGGAAAAGTTAGATTCAAGGTCCTTTGAAATAGAAATTGCATCTTTACCCATAGCTTTTACATTAAAAGTAATATCTGCGGCGGTAGAATTTATTTTGTCTGCACACATAAAGCATATATTTTCTGGAATTGGGGGCAAACAAATATCCTCTGGTTTTTCGGAAGTTGCGGCTTTTCCAGCTTTCCCCATAGTCGTAAATCCATAAACAGATTTTTTTGTCTGTTCTGCAAAAAATTCTGCGGAAGGGTCTTCAAGATTAACAATGCCTATGGAATTAATAGTTCGTTTTTGACCACCAATTGTCTTAATATGATTATGTTTATCCAAAGCCCTGAAAAGATTTGCCTTATCGTTCCTGTAAGTTTCAAAATTCTTATGAAATTCTAGATGTTCCAATGTAACATTCATAAAAACGCCACAATCAAAAACAATGTTTCCACAACGATTCAGTTTTTGAGAAAGACCATGAGAAGAAGTTTCAACAACCGCATATTCACAGCCATTTTCCAACATTTCATTTAGATGATGCTGAATAATTGGTGCTTCCGGTGTAGTCTGATGTTGTGGATTAGGAACTGCCTCACCACCAAATGAATATTCAACCGTAGAAATAAATCCCGCTTTTTTTCCACAAAGCCGCAGTAATTGCCAAATAAATGAAACGGTAGAACTTTTTCCTTCCGTGCCTGTTACACCAATAACAATCAGTCTTTCTGATGGAGAATCATAAAAACAGGAAGAGATTGGGGCCATAGCAAAACGGGCGTCAGGAACTTTAATTAAAACAGGACTGTATTTTTGTTTATCCTGAGACAGTTCATTGTCAAAGGTTCGTTGAATTATAGCTTTTGCAGTTTCTTTCTGCTGCTCCAAAGTCAATTCACCTTGGAAAACAACTGCATTGGCGCCATTTAAAATCGCTTGAGCAATAAATCTGTTACCATCTGTGTGAGTTCCAGGCAAGGCAAAAAACAAACTGTCTTTTTTAACATCTCTGGAATCAAAAACAAGGTTTGTTATAGGAATCTGATTTATTTCGTTTTTTATTTGAAGAGATTCGTTGTCAGAATCTAAATAATCATTCATATCAGCAGCCACTATTTGATGAGTGAAAGCTGGAAGAAGTTGAGATAATGTTTTAATCATTTTTTTACTATACTCCTTATATTATATTTCGTCATTAGAATAAAAGTTATTAGTTTTAATTCGGTTCTGATGATTTGCAAAAGAACTGTATTTTCAATAAACTTTAATTATGTTTGAAGTAAGAGTAGAGGCTGATTTTGCGGCCGCCCATTTTTTAAGAGATTATAACGGTAAATGTGAAAATCTACATGGACATAATTACAAGGTTTATGCTCATGTTAAAGGTTCTGAGTTAAACGAAGGCGGAATGCTTTTGGATTTTACAAAATTAAAAGCGGCATTACGAGCTGTTTGTAAAGAACTAGATCATACAAATCTTAATGACAAAGTTTTTTTTAATCAGAATCCAAGTGCCGAAAGAATTGCCGTGTATATTTACGAAGGAATTATTGCTCTTCTGTCAAAGGATGGAATTGATTTAACCAAGAAAGAAACTTCAAAAACTGCCTTTTTATATGCTGTTGATGTTTTTGAAACAGACACATCAAGAGCCAGATATATTCCCGATTAAAAAAAAGCCGAACCAAACAAATTGTCTGATTCGGCTAATTTAGAAATCTATGCTAACTATTTATGAGCTTGTATTACAGCCCAGAAAGCATCATTTGGTTTGTAAGTGTCTCCAACATCATATTGAGGAAGAGTTTCTTTTCCCGAATTGTAGGTAACTTCTTTTTTATTAACATCAACGTTGTTTTCCAAATTGAATAAAAGCGGATAGGTTTTGTTTCCACCATCATTTGCAGGATTTATCCAGGAACTTTCATTGTTGATTCCCCAGATTGTTATATTTTTTACTTTATGTTCCCCGGAATAATTTTTTCCATAATTTTGAAGCATTGTAAAATATTCTGCATAACTGGTTACAGCTTTTTCTGGAGTAACCGCACTAAAATCTATTTCCGAAACATGAACATCTGCAATGGCAAGAAAGCGCTTTAATGCATTTTCATAACCATTAACTCCAGGCCAGTCTGTTCCCACATGAGACTGCATTGCAATTACATCAAGGCGTGGAGCAACAGTTTTACCATTCACAATCTGTGATTCACCGTTTTTTACAATCTTTGCAATATGTTCAATGGCAGAAGTTTTATATCCACCAGAATAATCCATATATTCATTGTAATCATTGTAACAAAGCTGAACATCTTCCGGCGCATAAGCATTTGCAAAACGGAAAGCATTTACAATAAAGTCTTCATTTTTGTAAACCTGATACCATCTTGAACCACCATTATTAGGATGTTTATCTTTTGTACCACCTGTTGTACCTCTGAGCCAGTTTTGGGAAGTTCCTGAGTAAGTTTTGCCAGCATCATCTGCCATAGCTTCATTTACAACATCCCAAGCCCAAATAATGTGATTTCCACTGCCATAGTTGTTTGCCTTTTCCCAATTTGCTACACATTCCAGAACAGTTTTAATATACCATTCCTGGCGTGCAGTCATTTCTTCCGGAGTTACAAGATTTGTAATTAAATCACCATCATATTTTGGTTGATAGTTTTCCGCAAAAAATCCATCTGGAGTTTGAGAGTGCCATACAAGAACATGTCCCCGCATTTTTACATTCATCTTTTTTGCCACATTCAAAGTTGCATAAATAAGATTTTCACCATTCAAGGAAGCAGGAACTTTTATTGTTTTTCCATTGGAAGCATTAAAATCAACCAGCTCTTGTTTACTTCCATCTCCTGACCACCATTGAAGCAAAAACTGAGGTTTAAGTTCATTTCCCAATGTTATTGAATTAGCATGTTTTGCAATACCATTCTGCACTTCTTCGTAATACAATTCAGAAGGAGTTCCCCAATATTCCTGAGTATAAGTGGCAGTATATTTGTTGCTTCCATTCTGTTTTAATCCAAAGTTTCCATATTCTGCCGCAATGCCTATAGTGTCGAAACAATCCTTGTAAGTTTCATAAATACTTGGAACAGAAGAGCTTAACCAATTTACAGGTTCCGTAGATTCAGATTCTTTTTTGTTAAATTTGATTTTCTTAAGTGTAACGGCACAAAAATCTGTGGAAGCATTGTTGGTCTCATGAGCATTAAGTTTAAGGCTGACACCAACATAATTTCCTGTTTTAGCAATAAGAATATTTTTAATACAAGTTCCCGAAAGTTTATTGTCTCCAAAATAATCAAGAGCAACGGACTGGCTTTTCCAATAATCTCCCGCGTTTTCAGATTGTTCATAGACCAATAGACACCATTGAGGTTTAGACGCATTTTCCGACCAATGTTCTGCGCTGGCTGCATAATCAAACTCAATATCAATGGATTCATAATCTTCCAGATTGACGGCAGATTTATCTTTATTTATATAATAAATAATTCCTCCGCCAGAATATTCTGCACTAGAATTGTAGGAAACAGTTCCATCTTCATTATAAACAACATCAGAAACTACACCAAAAGCATATTCATTTTCTTTACTGAAAGTAATGCCTGTGTCTTTTGATTCTTCCGGCAGTTTTTGCTCTTTAGGTGTACTTGTTCCTGAACTAGGATTTGAACAAGACACAAAGATAAATGCCAGTGTCATTAAAAAAATAGTGATTACATTTAGATTTTTTTTCATCTATTCCACCTCTTAAAAAATATTTTCCATAAAACTCTCTCTCATAGTTTTAACTGTTTTAAGTATGGAACTTTTATTACTAAAATATTTAAATAACTTTTATTCAGCAGCCTCTATAACCTTATCAAAAGCTTCTTTTGTTATGTAATTTCCATCGCTGTCCAAATTGAACAACAGAGGATACTGTTTAACATTACCGTGCCAAACAATCTGTTCTTTTGAATTTAACCAGGTAACTTCATCATTAATTCCCCAGATTGTAATGGCAGTTATACCATTATTTGAGTCTGTTTTTCTGTTTTTAATGAAGAGCTTGAAGAAATTGTAATAAGATTGGGCCAAGGTAGATGGTTTGTAATTGCTTTCTGTTGCAATATCCAATTCTGTAATCTGCACATCAATGCCAAGTTTTAAGAAATCTGTAAGGGCTGATTGGAAAGAGTTAGTTGAAGTATTTACACTGATGTGGGACTGCATTCCCATAGCATCGATTCTAGTTGGTAAATCTTTGTCATCTTTATGAGAAAGAATGCTTTTAAGCACTTTTACCATTCCAGCGCGTTTTGAATAATCGGTACAATTGTAATCATTGTAACAAAGCAGAACATCAGATGGAGCATATTTGTTAGCAAATCTAAAGGCATTTACTATAAACTCGTCGTCACCATAAATCTTGTACCAGTTAGAATTGTTTCTTAATGAAGATGAACCGTCGTTTACAGCTTCGTTTACTACATCCCATGCCCAGACAATATGATTTCCATTGTTGTTTTTATTTTCCCAGTTGGTAACATATTCTACTACAGTTTTGATGTACCATTCCTGGCGTGCTGTCATAACATCCTTGCTTACAAATGATTTGTTTGAGTTATAATCAACGCAAAAGAAATTATCATCAGTTTGAGAATGCCATACCAGAACATGACCTCTTATTTTAAGATTATTCTTTTTACAGATTGAAAGAATATTATCCAGATTTGATAAACCTTTTAATTGAGGAGTTTTGATTGTAACTCCATTGGATGCGGTAAAACTTCCATTGGTTGAAGGAGTGCTGTTCCACCATTGGCAGATAAATTGAGGCTTGAACTCATTGCCTAAAGTTATAGTGTTAGCATGCTTTTTTAAGCCTTTTTGAACCGCAGATTTTGATAATTCACCGTTAGCTGAAGAATTGATTCCATATTCACAGGCAATGCCTACATAATCAAAATAATCTTTGTAAGTTTCGTAAAGGGAAGGAACAGATTCATCGGTCCATATTTTTGCATTCTCGTAAAGATATTTTGGATTTTTTGCAGTAACTGTGTATTTTACATTCTTTAAAGTGATTTTTATTTTTGAATAATCCAAACTGTAAGTGGAAATGTAAAGTTGTGTATCTGCGCCTAAAACCACAGGATTTTTATTTGAGCCAGTTACCGTATAAGAACTTGTTCCAGTTTCAAAAACATGACTGGCAATTGTTGGATATTCTGGACTGATATTCAACTGCCATTTTATTTCTGCTGCAGAATCGGAATTGTTTTCAACTTCCATATCTGCTGAAAAATCGATTATAACTTCTTTTCCTGCAAAGGCTTTAAGCGAATAGGTTTTAAATGCCCAATAATTTTCATCATTTTCATGACCACTGCCAGAAACTACTTCATCATTTTGAAAAATTGTGGAAATTATAGGTTCTTCTGAGATTGGACTGGAAGTTCCTGTTGTGGGATTACAGCTTGTTGCAAAAATTGTTGCAAGGGAGGCCATAATTATCAAGATTGATTTTTTTAGTTTAAGTTGCAATTTATTTGTCATATTTTTCCTCTGAATAAGTTATCTAAAATTATTGCTCTTTTGCCGCTTCTATAGCCCCATAGAATGCGCTTTTTGTCATATATCCTTTGTTGCCGTGAGTAAAAAGTAATGGACACTGGGTAACACCATTTTTCTGGGCAATCCATGATCGTTCATCATTTAAGCCCCATAAAGTTATACCGGAAATACCGTTGCCGCCATCTTTTTTAGTATATTTTGCATAGGTTTTAAACAATTCTTTGTAGCGGAAACGAAGCATTTTTTCGTTACCAATTGGGGAACCTGCAACATCAAGTTCTGTAATATGAATATCTACACCTTTTTCAAGGAACTTTCTTATGGCAATGTCAATGGATGTGGTAGATGGATTCATCGTGTCTACATGAGACTGCATTCCTATTACATCAATTCGGCCTGGAAGAAAATCATCATCTTCTGTAGCTTTAATGGCGTCTATTACTTTTAGGATTCCTGCAGTTTTATTTCCCATGGCGCAGTTGTAATCATTGTAAGCAAGCTGAACATCTGATGGCGCATATTTGTTAGCATAACGGAAAGCGTTTACAATAAAATCTTCATTCTGGTAAATCTTGTACCAATCTGAATCATTCTGGCGCAGATAATTATTAGCGTTGGCACCGTCAGAAACCGCTTCATTTACAACATCCCATGCATAAATAATTCGTTGATTATCATTGTTCTTTTCTTCCCATTCCTTTACATGCTCCAGTATAGATTTGATATACCATTCCTGGCGGGCATCCATAGTCTCTTTGTCTACATAAGCACCTGTAGGTTTATAATTTTCCCTAAAAAAAGATTTTTCTGTCTGAGAATGCCAAACCAAAACATGACCGCGCAATTTTAGTCCAAAGGTTTTGCATACTTTAAGAATTGTATCCATTCTTGAAAAATCAGGGATGTTTGTAGGTACAGTTATAGTTACTCCTTTTGAAGATGTAAAAGTTCCTTTTGTGTTTGGAGCCTGCCAGTTGAACATGAATTGTGGCTTGAACTCGTTTTCCATAGTGACACTAGAAAAATGATATTCGAGACCTTCAAGAACATCACTGGATCTTAACTCATTATAATTTACAGCAACCCCAATGTTTTCAAAAATATCCTTGTAAGTTTCTTTTAGTGATGGAGCTTCAAGCCAAGGAAGAATCTCCGAAACCTCTGGCGACACAGTAGTTTTACTTGCAGATTTATTTGAACAGCAAGAACTTAGCAGTAAAAAAGCCCCAAAAATACAAATTACTAATGAAGATTGTAAAACAGTTTTTTTCATTTTCTTTAGTCCCGTCCAAGTTTACTAAAATAATTATTATTTATTCTTGATTAAAGTATAAAAGTAATGTTTTTTTATGGGCATAGGTGATTTTTTGTAAGAATAGAATTGAGAATTGGGAATTTAGAATTTGTCATTGGTTATTGGACTCAATCGCCAAACACAATTACCATTCCCCATTCCCCAATTTCCAATCCCCAATCACCATTACTCTAGTCTTCCTTTTATCAAAAAATTTTTATATTTAATTTTTAATATAAT
>JAKSTL010000022.1 GCA_024402595.1 Treponema sp.
GCTGTTGTCGGGATGAAAACCCGATGTCCTAACCACTAGACGAAGGAGACATAAGTCATATCTGACTGACTTCTATAATATAGCAAATACTAAATTTTTAGTCAATAACAAATATGTCTTTTTTTAATTTTTTTTTTTACATATTCAAACCAAACTTTTTGACCAATTTTTCCTGCAAAGACTTACATTCAGATTGTTCCATCCCAAGATTAATGGCGGAATTCAAATCACTCATAGATTTTTCATATTCCTGTATTTCATAATAGGCCGTTGCCCTTCTAAAATGTGTATGAGCCTGAAACTGATTCAACTCTAAAGATTTTGTAAAATTTTCGATTGCTGTTTCGTAATTCTTTTTTATAGAGTAAACAATGCCTATGTAATAATATGTTCTATAAGCTTTTGGATCAAACTCCAGACTAACATTAAAATCATTAAGAGCTTCGTCAAACTTATTCATAGAAAAATATGCCATTCCTCTATGCTTTCTAATTACAGCAATAATATTCTTTTCATTAGGTCCAACAGCTTCCAGAATTTTTGTGTATGTTTCTACAGCTTCTTCCAAATTGCCTTGATTATGCTCGTGAATTGCATGTAAAAGTAAATCATCAATTGTTCCTTGAACAAATGGTGTAACTCTACTGGCAGGTTTTTGTTCAGCTTTTTCCGACTTTTCATCCAGCAAATCATCGGCCATTAAATAAAAAGATTTTCTTCTATCTTCAATTTCCTTTTGAAGTTTTTTCTGATAATCTCGTATTTCCTGAAAAGTAATATCTGCCAAAGTTAGGGAAGCATTTAAAGAAGCAAGTTTTCTTCTTAAAGGAATATCAAATGGATTAAACTCTGTTTTATAAATTAGTTCATGCTCTACTTCTGCCCATGCATCCTGCAAAATTGTACGAATTTGTATTTCACAAACTGTATCTTCAGAAATTGGAGTTAATCCTTCATATTTTCCAGTTAATTCAGGTTTACAGGATTCTGGAATTTTTATTAAAACATGAATTGATTCATATCCAAATTCACTAAATTTTTTTTCGGCGCCTTTAACTTCAACTTCTTTGATTTCAAAAATATTTTTAATTTGTTCCAGACCTAGATTTATATCTTCCAAAAAAGCACAAATCATTCTAATACCTAACATATCTGTTAATGGTATCATTTTTACAGACTCTGACAGTTCTTTTGATTTTAATCGTAAAACCTTTTTATAGTAACTATTAAAACTCTTTACCCTATATTTATAAGTTGGTTGAGCCATCAGTTTTATTTCGCTTTGAAGAATATGTACAATGTTTGCCATAATCTCAGCAAAATAATCAGAATATGATTCATAATTACTCTTAATAAGTTCTTTTGAAGGAATGTTGTTATTACTCATAAGTAATAGTATAAACTGTTTTTTATAAAAAAAAAGCACTTTAAGAAAAATCTTAAAGTGCTTTCATTAGGCTTATATTTTAAGCTTATTTTGCATCAGCAGAACTGTTTCTTGCATTTGAAGAAGAATCAGCATACAAACTGTTCCATCCTTCTCCATTATCAGAATCCTGATAATCTGCATCTACAGAAATCTTAGATCTTTCGAGGTAACGATTAACCTGTTTGTTACCGAACTTAGACATTTCTGCATTCTGACGAGCAGTTTCTTTTCTTCCAATGATTCCCCAAAGGTCTTCATCAACGATATCACGATCAAAGTTAAGAACAGCTCTATCATAAATGATTTTAACATCTTTGAAGTATCCAATGAAGTCTCCACCAATGTGTGAAGAATCACGAGTGATTTCGAAACCACTTAATTTTACAAATGGTGTTCCTCTTGGATAGATTGGATAAACTCTGATTTCACGAGTTCTAACTTCTGTAATGTACTGTGGATTGTTCCAGCTAAGTTCTTTCCAACCATCGAATCCGAGATAACCCATGAAGTAGCGTCTTTCAACACCATCATTATCTGTAAGACGAACATAAAGTCCATGTGGATAATTCATACCCATTGTTGTAACTTTAATAGTTCTGATTGTTCCAACATTCTTTACAACACCGTAACCACCTTCAAACAATGTTCCTTCGAATGATGGATTCTTTGCAGTATTGAAACTTGATTTATCATCTGCAGTTGACATTCTGTTACCGTTTTCATCAGCATCTGCTGCTGGTTCGTATGCAGGAATATCAAATGGAGGGTTAATTTTTGCTGATGCATTAGCTGCCCATGAAGGGAAGATAATACGAACACCCATAACATTTTTTCCAGCAAATGGAACATCTGCACTTGCCTTAACAGGAGCTGCAACAACCTGTGAATCAGCTAAACTAGTAACATTTCTAGCAGAAGAATTCAAACTTACTTCCCATTCTGGAAGAACAAGTGATGTCTTCATAAGATTTTTCTGCTGATCTGTAAATGTAGCTCCGGCACTAACAGAATAATCCATTACTGTACGCTTATTCTGTGTCATTACTCCGTTCTGCTCAACACAATCAGCATCCAACTGTGTAAAATCAATAAGCATAGCTTCTTCAGCAAAAGCAACGCCACCTGCTAGCAGCATCAATGCTGCTAATAAACCCAAAGTCTTCTTCATATTGAAGCTCCTTTTATTATACTAATTCGATGTAGCCTTGTATAAAATATATTATCTTATAAGTATTTTATTTTGTCAACGCTTTTAGAACTTGTATTTACTGATTATTTTTTAGTTTTTTCAGTAATTTTCGTAAGCGAATCTTCCATCAATAAAAACTTCTACAGATTTAATTCTAGAGAAATTCTTAAATATATTTTCTTTTAAAAGCTCCACACCTTTTTTAAGCTCTATTACATTATCTCCCATTTTAAGACAATCGGAAGACAAATTCAAATAAACAATTTCATTTCTTTCAAAACAAGAAAGATTTTTTGTACCTGCTGTAAACATATATTTAGTTCGTTCAGCAGTTGCACCCAAAAGCAGTTCATCTACATAATCACTAATCAATATAGATAATTTTTCTTCTGGCGACAAAACATCATCGCGATATTTATAGGTATTTTCTATGTATCTTGTTTCAATAATATAATTACCAGTTTTTGCGAAACTCTTTTTTTCTTTTTTTGCAGAGTTTTTAGAATCATTTTTACTATCAGAAACTTCTACAAGCGGATAAATAAAAGTTCTTCTGGCTCTGTCCTTGTAGTTGCCACAATAAAAGCACATTGTAGAAATTAACAGAAGAATAATAACAGAAAAAATTAACGAAATAATTACAATATATCTTGTTTCGATTATCGGGGATTTTTTTGTATTTTCGGTAATATTCTCATTTGCAGCTTTTGTATCTTTAGTTTTCATTTGCAGAAGTAAATCCTTTTGAACGCTCAAAATGGGTTATAAATGCGCCAATTCCATTATATATTCCAAGGGTTGCTTTTTTCAAGTAATTATCATCATTTAATAAAAGTGCTTCAGCTTCATTTGAAACAAATCCCAGTTCTATTAAAACGCTTGGCATATTGGCATTTTTTACAACAAACCACTCTTCTGCCTTTATACCACGAGCCTTAGAAAGATTTCCAACCTGTGCCTGAAGACCATCCATTATAAACTTAGCAATCATAATACTTTCGGTTGTATACTCTTCTTCCATCATTGAATTAAGAATTGGAAATAAAGTTTTATCATCTTCTACAGTTGATTGATCAATAACCGTCCTTCTATATCCTGGAGATAAATACCAAACTTCATATCCGGAAGAAGTTTTATTCAAAGAAGAGTTTACATGGATAGAAATAAACAAAATTGCATCATTTTCTGGAACCTTTACACTATTGGCAATATCAGTTCGTTCGCTTAATGATAAAAAATCATCGGTTTTACGGGTAAGAATAATCTGTTTATCTGGATAAGCAAGCTTTAATCTTTCGTAAAGAAGTTTGGCAACTTTAAGATTTATATCTTTTTCTTGAATTGTAACTTTTTTACCGTTGATTGTATAAGTTTTTAATGCTCCAGGGTCTTTTCCACCGTGGCCTGCATCAATAAGAATTGCACCAACTTTGAACAAAGTTTCATCTTCTTCTTTAAAAAAAGTTACTACATCGTCAAAAAAACGCTCAGTTACATAAAGCTGATTATTTTCGATAAATGGTGCATCGGTGAGCATTACATCTTTGTTATCAAGCACAATTATTTCTTCATTTTTTCTAAAACTCAACTGATGGCCGTTTTTTTCCAGAAGTCCAGATTCAGAAAGAGAATCCCAATACAAGGTTATTCCCTGCTCCTGAATCTTTTTTAGCAACGGAAGTTTAGATTCAGAAAAAGAATTAAAAACTATGGTCAAAGTTACAATTATTGAGATTATGATTTTTTTCATTTTTCTATTCCTATAAAAATTATGCAATCAAAATCCAGAAAGATTGAAGCGGCTATCTTTACTTTTATCTTTCAGTTTATGATTCAGAAATCAGGCTTTTTGTAAATGTGAAGCGATGGTATCACTTACATAAACGGCGGCTTGTATTCCTCCCCTAAAAATTGCTTTTATTAATGTTTTCATATCTATTTCTGGATGAACTGAACGCAGAATATCAAACTTTTTAGCAGTATCAGAAATTGTATTGTAATTCCAGTCTCTTATGTCACCATAATTATTTTTTATGATTTCTGGAAGTGATTTTTCCAAACTGGCATTTTTTGGCAGAACACCAGAAATGGCAGAAAGATGAGAATCTTGGATGGAACCATAGGCGGATGGTGGGAAAGATTCTTCATCAACTTGCGAACAATTGTTTAAAAACTTTTCTGTCTGAATATTATCTGGGGTCAAAGTTATAAAAATATTTGAAACAGCTGCTTCACTGGCATCCATTGCAATCTGATGATTTTTGCTTACAGAAATTACATTTCCACATTTCTGAACATTATTTCGTGGAAAATCAACGGATGAACCTACTTCAACGGTTGCTCTTGGAAGAACATTAAAAACAGCTTTATCTGTATATTCTGTAATATCTTCGACATATTGAACAGTTCCTGGAATGGAAATCCAAGCTCGTTCTGCGCTGGTTCTTACACAAGGTATTTCAAAAAGTTCATAAGGTTTTTTGTGGTTTTTACAGATTTCCGACGGTGTATATTCAACGGGCTGTCGTTTTTCTATAAGTTCAACAGGATTTTCTCCACTGGCAATAAGCAAAGCCTGTTGTGTAAGATTCAAATCTGAAGCATAAGGATAAGTCCAGCCAGACATATAACCACCCGAAAGACGGCCTGCAATTTCACCAATCATTGGACCATTTTTTGTAAACTTAATGTCAGCTTTTGCGGCACCACATGTTAATCCTAAAGAAGCAGCTCCTAGAGCAAAAACTGAAATCAGCTGATCGTGAACAGATTTTTCAAGAATGGCCGGCATAGTGTGCCCCATTTCTATAAAATATGGCGGATAGTAAATATGTCGTTCAGCAAAACCTGTTATAGTCATTGTTCCATTGTAAATTAAAGCATCAATGGAATATTCTGGACCTTCCATATATTCTTCTACGATGGCATTTCCAGAACGGGATGCATCAACGGCGGATTGAATTGCTGGTAAAAACTCTATTTGGGAACGAACCATACGACAACCACGGGCGCCCATATTATCTACGGGTTTTACCACTAAAGGAAAAGTCATTTTTTCAAGGATAGATTCCAGAAGATCTAATGGAGAAGAAAGTTCAGATTTGTCAACTCGCTGAAACTTTGGTGAAGGGACACCGGCTTTTTCAAAACATTCACGCATTTGTGTTTTTACACTGGCATTGACAGCGGCTTCAAAACTGTGGGCTGGCAAACCGAGCTTTTCACAAACATAAGACACAGAAGCGGAAAAATCTGTGCCTGCGGTAAAAACTGCCTTTAGTCCGCCTTTTTCTTGAAGTTGTTTTGCCAGTTCAAGTATTTCTTCTCGGGCTTTTAAGTCTATTTTATAAAACTCATCTGCTAGAGGAACGCAAACTGCATTTTGATCGCCATCAATGACTACAGTGTTGTATCCCATTTTTTTTGAAGCAGTAATGGCTGGTTTTTGCATCAATCCAGCGCCTAGAATAAGACAATTCATATTTTCTCCATGCCTTTTACGGCTACCACTTTGCGGTAAAATCTTTTTTTAGAGCTGTCCAATAAGTTTGTGTCTTAATGTGCTCTTGAATCACAAAAATGTCATTCTGAATCACACTAATGTTCTCCTGAATCACACCAATGTCATAACATCTTGTTTCAGGATTCCCCCTAAATCTAGTGGAACTCTGAATAATTTCAAAACGAAACAAGCAGTGCACCGAGTCTGTCAAAATCTTCAACATGACAAACATGTATAGACGACTTTTTTTTTAGACACCCCTTTTCGCTTAATCATTTAAGCTGTTGATTTTTTTATTTAGTTTTTCTACAATATATTTCTACGGTATCACCTAAATTGCGCATTTTACTTAATTTATTTACGGCATTCCACTTTAAGCTGCCAGGCTTTGAATCTGTTTTTTGTATACTTGGAAATCTTTCTGGATGATGTCCCGTTGATACAATTTTTTCCACAGTGAATCCATATTTTTTTAATATCTGATTAGCCTTTGAAGGTTCCCAAATTGAAAAATGGTCTGTAGGGCTTATTTCAAAAAAATGCTCAGGATTACTTTTTGCAGATATTCCTTCGCCCGATGGTGTTGAAAAAGCAAATATTCCACCTTTTTTTACAATCTGACTTACTTTTGAAAGCACTTCATCAAGATTTTTAAAATGTTCTATTACATACCACATGCTAACCACATCAAAATGTGAGATTCCAAATTCTTCCACTGTATTTATTTCAGGAAAAGCGGAACGGCTTGCGGGAAAATGAAGTTCCTTTTTTACATAGGTTACTGCATCTTCGGAAATATCTGTACCAAAAGGATTATAGTTTTTTTCTGCGGCTGCTGCTAAAAATGGTCCGTAAGCACAACCAATATCCAGAACATTTTTAGATTTTTCATTTATCTTAAGACTATCAATTACTTCCACCCGTCTAATACATTGTTTTTTGATAGAATCAAAATCTTCTTTGTAGGTTTTTCCGTACTGTTTTTTATAGTCTTCAAAAAAATATTCTTTTTCGTAGGTTTTTTCTTCGTTTGTGGAATAAGACATATAAATCATTCCACAATCTGAACAGCGTCGGTAAGTTTTTGTTATATTTCTGGCCACAATTGAATCTGGTTTTTCTTTGTTCTTTTGGCAGATTGGACAAAGCATTTTCTTTCCACCTGCCACTTTTTGCAAGAATTGACCAAGGGATTTATGTTCCATGCTAACTGGCAATTTTGGAAAAACTTTTTCGGAAGCAATAGCAGCTGAAAGTCGTTTTTCATCCAGCTTATTTTCACAGACATAACTGAAATTATATTTTTCTGCAAGCTTTTCGTGTAATTTTGAAGTTGCTAAAAGCACAACTCCACAACCAGCGGCAGTTGCTTCAAAAGCAGTTAATCCATAGTGAGTAACCACTAAATCAAATTTATAAAGCTCATTCTTTAAATTTTTTACAGGTGGAAGAAATTTTATATTATCAATCTGGCTTTTTCCACAAGTGATTTTATTGAAATCTCCAGAAATGATAGCCGTTATTTCTGCTTCAGGATATTTTTTACTTAAAAGATTCGCAGCAGGAATTGTAAGCCCAGCAGGATCTTCTCCTCCAATGCAAATCAAAATTTTATTAAAATTTCGGCTTTGTTCAACTTTTACATTTTCAGGTTTTTCTATAAAGCTGGAATCAAAAAGATTTACAATACGATTTGGTTCATAAGGTGGAATTATATCCAAAAGAAAATCAACCTTTTGGCAAAATTCCGACCCTTCATCCAAAGAAATCAATGCCCTGGCGTTAGAAAAAAGCTGAATTTCCTTTTCCGTCAATTTAAAAGAATCAGAAATAATTACAGGTTTTAAACTCTCATCTGGCAAAGTATTAATAATCTGAGAATTTTTTAAACCTTTGGCTTTATATTCTTCAAGAATATTCGAAACTTCTTCCAAATCAGAATCCTCTGGAATAAAAACAAAGCTGTTAGTTTCAATAGCCGCTCCAAGACAACGATGCAAATGTCCTGTTCCATGGCCTTTTTTTACAGAAGGTGCAAATATCACAGGAGAAACCACATTTGTAGAATTAAAAGCCTGTAAAATCTGTTCTGTAGTATAAGGAGCAGTCAATTTTTTTTCCGAAAGATAATTTACAGCACAAATTGCCCGCAGATAATCTGAATAAGTGTCGATTGTAGTTCGTAATTCAGGATGATTAAAACGACTTGGAGCTTTTACAAACTGACAGTTAAAATTCTCTTTATGATTATATAATGCTGGACCAACATGTTCCAAATCATAAGGATTATCAGTTTTTTTTGCCGCTTCTAAAAGAGATTTTCCACTAAAGATTTCCACCCCACTACCATGAGGCAAACCGCTATAAGTTAAATAATCACAGGTTTTTCTAAGCCGATTTCTTTCTTCAAAATCCAGCAAACTTGCTTCTGCCGCTTCATAAAACAAAAATGGATTATCAGCAGTGGCACGAATAACCGTATCTGCATTGATTTTTTCAATTAAATCACAAAATCTTTTTAAAACATTATTCAAATCCCCGGCAAAACATTCAAAACCATTTTCCAAACAGATAGGCTTTATTTTCTCGTAGGACGCTTCATCGGTAGCAACAAAATATCTATCGGCAGGAATCTTGTGCATTGAGGCCAAAACATAGGAAAGCACAGTTTTATCGTTTAAAAGCTTTAAAGCCTTTTCCGGTAAACGAGAAGATGATAATCGACATTGAACAATTACAGTACGCTTATTTTTCATATTGATCCCAAGTTTGTATTAAAGTCTGCAAATCCATTTTATATTCAGACTTATTCTTTTCTATCCAATTTTTTGCCTGATTAAACTGTCGTCTGGCTTCAATATATCCGCAACATGAATGTCTGTAAAAATTAAAAAATGCAGAAGATTTTATAAATGCGCCTTCATTTTTATAAACAGGCATTTCGTTTTTAAGATAATACTTCAGATAATCCATATTGATAGTTTTATCTTCCACAGGTGCATCTTCCAGATATGAAAATTGAAGCATTGTGGTAAGCTTGGTTTCTTCACCAAAAAGCCAGGAACGAATCGCCAAATCAAGATTCTGCCAGTAAGGAGATTTTATTGTGTAATCAAATCCCCCTAATTTAATAAACTTTTTTCTATTGTAAAGTGCAATATAGTTGGAAGGATATAAAGTTCTAACTCCATCTTTAACCACAAAAGATGAATCTATTACAAAATGAGATTTTTCAGCCCCAGGAGAAAAATGAGTAGAAAGACCGTTTTTATTCTTGTCCATCAATCGGGGAACTACACAATACACATTTTCTGCCGTCAATCTTTCTGCCAGATTCGATAAAATAAAACCAGAAGGAATATATAAATCATCTCGCAGCACCAGCACATAATCTGATGTTATTTCGGACATAGCAAGATTTATCATTTCTCCATCAGTTGCCTTTTCCAAAGGAATAACAAACTTAATTGCAGGAAAACGTCTGGAAACTTCATCAATGGAAAAATTAGTAACATCATTTTCAATAGAAATAATAGACTGAAAATTACAGGCAAGAAGATTTTCAAACACATGAAGCTTAAAATGACTTCCGCTATGATTCAAGAGAATTACCGAAATATTCAGAGCATCAGGAGATTCGTTTTTTCTTCCGCCAACTAAAGTTCTGTTTATCTGACGCTGATTAAAAATTGAAGGTATATGATTCATCGCATTTCCTGCACTGTTCGCAATAATTTTTTTCTATATGATTTTGTAATTCAGAATCAAAACGATCCCAGATTAATTCCAAATCTTCAGAAAAAACATTTCCCACTATTCCTCCTAAAAGGCTTTCCTTGCAAAGAGGAACATCTCCATTTCTTAAAATAATAAAATCCCGACGCAAATGCCAGCAAATATTCCGCTCAATCGGTGAAAGGTCTGCTGGTTTACATTCTGGCAATAGCTTTGCAAAATCGTCATATTTCTGAATAATCAGTTTTCCACCAGAAGCATTGGACTTTTCCCTCCAAAAACGGAAAAATCCTTCCAACTCCATTTCATTTTCATTCATCCGTACAAATTGTGGATAAACACACCCCGGAACCACTGCAGCAAGCATTTTTATAGCTCCCACAGCTTTTTCAAACCCATCCACAACTCTAATTTTTTTATAAGTATCCGCAGAAAATGCATCCAAAGAAACCGCAAAAACCACCGCATCCCAACCATTTGTTCTAGGTTCCGCTCTTTGTAAAATCTTCTGCAACTCCAAACAGAAGTTTTCATCTACCAAAAGTCCATCCGTTTCAATAAAAACCGACAATCCCTTTTTTGAAAGAATCTTTTCTATAAACAAAAGCAAGTCAGGATGATTAAAAGCTTCTCCCCAGGCCGACAAACAAATAACTGCTTCTTCACTAAAACTAGAAATCTTTTCTACCAATTCGAAAAAATCCTTCTTATCCATCATTTTTTTTGATTCACAAGGATTTATATGATTTTTTTCTTCAAAAGCTTTAGGATAGGGACAATAAGTGCATTTTCCAGAACAAGCATCGATAATTTGAATATTGTAAAACCCAGGAACAGTTTTTAAAATTTTTACATCCTTAGTCGCCAAATCACCCAAAAGATTTACATCTGCATCTGAAGGCTTAAAACTTTCACCACCAAAAGTTTCTGCTCCTTTTTTATATAATTGTCTGGAAGCAAGAAAATTATCTTTTTTTCCACAATGAAAAGCAAATCTGAATAAACGAAAATCCTTATCCGAAATTAAACTTTCAACTTCAAAGGAATTAATGTCAGTTTTTATAAGATTATATACACAAGAGCGACTAACAGTTTTTTCCCCTTCACTCTTTTGAGAAGTTTTTGCCAATTCACAGAGAATATTTACAGTTCCACAAGCCAATATTTCTGGTGAAAAGCCATAAGGATATCCATCCGAGAAAGTATATTCCGCCTTGTATTTTTCGTGGGATTCCAGAAGTTTTTTTGATAAAGAATAATTCAAAAAAGGTAAATCATCGTAAGAAAAAATAATATTATCTGCAGCAGTTTCCTTACCCAAAGCTGCCATTTTTTCAAACAATTGAGCAACATTTTCCACTTCTGAGCTTTTTATTACAAAAATATTTTCAGAAAAACTTTTCGCCCATTCATAAGCTAATTCTCGGGCTGATTTTTCTCCAAAAACCTTTTCATCGCCATAAATATTGTTTTCTTCGCTATAAAATACAATTATACTTTTCATCTCTTAACTTATCGGCAATCGATTGAACAAGTTAAAGGAATTGAATAAAATAATTTTATGCAGTCTTTACTTCCACAAAATCAAGTTTTTTCAGTTACACAAATCACAGAAATCCTTAAAGAAATACTGGAACAGACTTTCCGTAGTATTACAATTGAAGGAGAAATCTCTAACTGGAGGCCTAGCGCTGCAGGTCATATATATTTTACGCTTAAAGATAATTCTTCTCAAATAAAAGCCGTAATGTTCCGTGGCAGCACCTATAATCTTGGTTTTCGTCCAAAGGATGGCGATAAAGTTCGCTGTACTGGAAGTATATCTGTTTATGGACCACAAGGAAGCTATCAGCTGATTGTTACAAAAATGGAACAGGCAGGTGTGGGAAATATTCTGCAAATGCTGGAAGAAAGAAAACGGAAACTTGCCGATGAAGGTCTGTTCGATGAAAACCGAAAAAAGCCGCTTCCTCTATTTCCAAAAACAATTGGTGTTGTTACAAGTCCTACAGGCGCGGCAATTCGTGATATTTTAAATGTAACCAAACGCAGAAATAAAACAATAAATGTTACAGTGCTTCCCGCTATAGTTCAGGGAGAAGAAGCCGCTCCATCCATTGTAAAAATGATAAACATTGCTAATTTTTATAATCTGTGTGATGTTTTAATTGTGGGACGCGGTGGTGGTTCTCTAGAAGACTTACTTCCTTTTAGTGAAGAAAGTGTGGTTCGAGCTGTTTCAGAATCTCACATTCCGGTTATTTCTGCTGTAGGTCATGAAATTGACTGGGCTTTATGTGATTATGCAGCCGATAAAAGAGCCGCCACACCTTCCGCTGCCGCAGAACTTGCTGTTCCAGTTTTTTCTGATATTCAATTTAAGCTTCAAGATTATAAAAAAACTTATTACGAGGCTATACATTCTAAAGTTAATCAAAAACGACTTTTAATCAAAAGTTTTAATCCTGAAAGTCTGGAACTTAGATTTAGAGCTATTCAACAGCCTTTATTAAACAGATATGGTCAAGCCAAAGATAATCTTGTAAAAAATATAGAAGATAAGATTAAAGATTTACGACAAAACATTGAAAACTGCAAAACTGTTTTGGAAAACTCTAGTCCCGAAACTATTTTCAAACGAGGCTATTCAATGGTTCAGTCAAAAAGCACAGGGCAAATTATTAGAAATGCCACAGATTTATCCATAGATGATGAAATTGAAATACATCCAGCCTGTGGAATTATTACAGCAAAAGTATTGGAAACAAAATAAAATGCTCGATAAAAGCTTTTATAACTGGAGGGCTTTTATCTATTTCAAGTTTGCGTTGCAAGCTTTTATTTGGAGGAAAAAAAATGGAAAGTTTTGAAGAAAAATTACAGCGATTAGAAAAACTTACAGTAGATATAAAGAAAACAGATATTTCTCTGGAAGATGCTTTAAAAGCCTTTGAAGAAGGAATTAAACTGGCATCGGGAATGGAAAAAGAACTGGATAAAATTGAAGGCAAGATTCAGATTTTGATGAATGAACCAGAGCCTATGGAAAAAGATAATCCTCCAACCTTAGACCTTTTCTCTGATGATAGCGAAGTAAATGGAACACGACGATGAGTATAGAAAATCCTGTTCGCAGCTTGAATCCTGAAGTTGCAAGAAAAATTGCCGCTGGTGAAGTTATTGATAGACCCTGCGCCATTGTTCGGGAATTATTGGACAATGCCATAGATTCAAAAGCCACTTCCATAATTGTTGAAATAAATGGTGGAGGTATAGAAAAAATCCGAATTATCGACGATGGCTGCGGAATGACCAAAGAAGATTTGCAGAACTGCGCCCGTCCTCATGCTACCAGTAAAATCTCCAATGAAATTGATTTAATGAATCTTTCAACTCTAGGTTTTCGTGGAGAGGCTCTTGCTTCTGTTGCGGCGGTTGCAAGACTTTCTATTATAAGCGGCGGATGGAAAATGCGTGCCAGTCTTACAGAAGACCACATTTTGGAACCTTACACAGAAATAAAAGGAACAATTGTTCAATCTGAAGGACTTTTTGAAAACTTTCCAGCCCGCAGACAATTTTTAAAAAGAGCTGCAACAGAAGGTGTTATGTGCAAAAACACCTTTATTGAAAAAGCCATGTCGAATCCACAAATTGGATTTAAATTAGTTATGGACGGCGTTACAAAATTAGACTTGCCTCCTAATCAAAGTTTAAAAGACCGTTTTATTTTTGCTAACAGCATTCTTGAAGCTCAAAATCTTTTTTACGAAGTTTCTGCAAAAGCTCCTGGAGAAAATCCTGACTGGAGTTTTACCGCTGTAATTGGTGAACCGGCAGTTTCCCGTTCTTCTAAAAAAGATATTTTTATTTATACAAATAACAGACGGATTCAGGAATATTCACTTGTACAGGCTGTGGAATATGGTGGTCAAGGCTTTTTTCCTAATGGAACTTATCCTGTAGCGGCAGTTTTTATAAAGGTAAATCCTCAATTGGTTGATTTTAATATTCATCCCGCTAAAAAAGAAGCCCGTTTTTATGATATTTCAGATTTACACCATGGATTAAGTTCAAACATCAGAGCATTTTTCCAAAATTATACAAGAAGTAATTTTGAGGAAGACAAAGCTGCCGATGAACCTAGACAGGATGATTTTTTTATCACAAACCCATTCCCTGATGCAACTTCTAAAGCTTCTTCTTCTGATTCTGCCCCGGACAATTTTCTTTTTAGCCAAAATATTCAATCAAAGGCATACTCAGATTACAATTCTCAAAACACAACAGAAGTTAAACCAGATTATTCTTCAGAAAAGAAAACTTATGAACGACATTTGAATTATAAAACTTCGGAAACTACCGCAGCCAGTCTTAGTGATTTTCGCTCTAAGTATCTTGGAATAAAATCGGAAAAAGCCTTCTCTGATTCATTCTTTGAGTCAAAATCTATTGAAAATGAAGATTATACTCAGCAAGCTATGGCGGCTTTTCATCCAGAAATTGCAGAAAAAATTGCAGAACAGGAAAAATCAAAGGAAAGAAATGATAAAATTAAGTTTTTGGGTTCAACCTTAGGAACATTTTTACTGGCAGAAAAAAATAATTGTCTTTATGTAATTGATCAGCATGCCGCTCACGAAAGGATTCTATTTGACAAAATTATGGCTTCTCAAGGAAACAGACAGCCCCTTTTAATTCCATATAAAATCAAAACAGACTCAAAATCTCAGGATAATCAGCTGGAAAAACTTCAGAAAAGGCTTACTGAAATTGGTTTTGAAACTAAACAGATTGAAAGTGGCAGTTGGGAAATTACTTCCATTCCTGAACGATGGACAGGAACAGAATACGATTTACGCACCTTGATTTTTGTAAAACAGGTTGAGCCAGAACAAATCATTCGTTCTATTGCGGCAATGACGGCATGCCATGCAGCGGTAAAAGACGGCTACTATCTTGATGACGAAACTGCGGCAAAGCTTGTGGAAACTGCATTTCAGCTGGAAGATCCTCACTGCCCTCACGGACGCCCAATCTATACTGTTTTTTCAAGACAAAAACTTTTTGAGCTGGTAAAACGAACTTAAAAACCTTTTGATTTATTACCGTTCTATTTACCAAGCATCAAATAATTTTTATTAAACAGACAACTTCGGAAATATCTTTCTGTTATTCAGGTATTGATATTCCTGACATAAGATTATCCACTTCTGGCTTTCTGTATCCAGGATCTTTACTTTGAACTGTTATAAGATAAGCTTCGGCATTCTTGTTATCATTAAGCTGAAGGCAGACCTTTGCCAGTTCAATGTATGCATCAAGATTATTTCTATCCAGCTTAAGCAATTCTGTGTAAGTGGTTTTTGCATTATCATAATCACCACTTTTTGCATAGGCGGAAGCAAGACTTGAACGGATTACAGTGTTTTTAGAATCCAGCTTAAGGGCATTCTGAAAAAACTTAATAGAATTGGCAAAATCTTCACGCAAAGAATAAACATTTCCCAATTGATTATTAACTTCCACATTTGTGCTGTCGCTTTGGTAAACCTGCAAAAATAGAGCCAGGGACATTTCTGTATCTGGTGGATCCAAAGTTAAATACATATTTCCAAGATTAAGCTTAGTTTTTATATGGTCAGGATTTAACTCCAAAACCTTTAGATACATATCAATTGCTTCATCTGTTTTTCCAGTTTTATCCAGAATCAAAGCATAGTTATAGGTAATTTCAGCCTTGGAAGTTTTACTTTTTACATATTCTTCACTTTCGTAAGCTTCTTTTGCATATTTTTCTGCATCATGGATTTTTCCTGCATCAAACAGAACGGAAGAAAGATTATATTTTGTCATAGTCATTTCTTCACTAGGACTAAGCATGGTAAGGGCTCGTCTATAACAATCTTCTGCTTCACTATAGTTTTTCTTCTGATAATAAACTCCAGCCAGAAGATTTGCCGCCTGAACATTTATATTATTGATTTTTAAAACCGCATTGTAGGCTTCAATTGCACCTGTAAAATCTCCACGGGCACTTAATAACTTACCTTCTTCCAAATAAGCCTTTTCATGGCGAGGATCAATATCAATGGTTTTTCTAAAGGCATCTAAGGCAGCGGTATCATTTTTCAGTTGTTTTTGAGTCAATCCTAAATTATAACGGCTTGGAGCAAACTTTTCGTTTAACTTGCAGGATGTTGTAAAGGAACTGGCCGCTTCGCTATATTTTCTTGTGGTATATTGAATCTTTCCTAAATTGTAAAAATACAAGTAATTTGTAGGATCGTATTCCACCGCGGCTTTCATTTCTCGTAACGCCTTTTCATAATCTTTTTTATTCAAGGCATCCTGTGCAAGAATATAATGAGCACCAGCATCTTTTTCATCATTTTGAACAGCTTTTTCTGCCATGGAAATTGCCTGTTCCATAAGTTCTTTTTTCTTATCTGGAGCATCTGTTTTTTCAGAAGCATCAAACAGAGATTGTGCAATTTCAGAAGCTTTATTGGCTATTACTTCTGCACCAGCTTCATTTGGCATTTTTTCCTCTGCCTTCTGGAAATATTTCATTGCTTCTTCCAGATTACCTGTAGCCAAAGCAGTTTTTCCTTTTTGAATATCTTCATTTACATTTTCAATTTCTTTTTTTATTTTTTCATTTTTTCTTGCTAAGGCTTCTTCCTCTGCTCTTCGTTTTTCTTCTTCGGCTTTTCGCTTTTCTTCAGCAATCTTCTTTTTTTCTTCTTCTACCTTGCGTTTTTCTTCTGCTACTCTTTTTTGTTCAGCCAGTTCTGCCGCTTCCTTTTCTTTTTGTTTCTTTTCTTCTGCTTCTAATTTCCGTTTTCTTTCTTCTGCCTTTGCTTCTTCTGCTTTTCGTTCCAGTTCTGCTTTTTTCTGTTCTTCCTGAAACTTAATGAGACTTTCCATGGCTTTTCTGTTATCTTCTGCCTGCTTGTTTGTCTGTTCCAAAGCATCTTTCATAGAAGAAATTGAATCCTGCATAACATTAGAAATGGAAGAGGCGTCTACATCAATTGTGAAGGAACCTGCATTTGCACCTTGTCCGTTTTCATAGGCGGCGGCAACCATGGCTTCTTTTTCTTCTTTCTCTTTCTGCTGTTTTACGGAAATAATTTCATTCCAAAGATTCCATGCATCTTCATCATTCCCATTTTCTTCCAGATAGGCATCCAGTTTATCCAGGGCACGATTATATTCCCCACGCTCAAAATATGTTCTGGCGAGAGTATAAACCGATTCCCGATTATCTTTTTCTTTCTTTGTTTTTACAACACCGTAAACACTTGTTCCCGCTACAACTCCAAGGCCCAGCATTCCACCAAGTACCGACACAAGAATCTTTTGTTTATTTGACAAACTGGCTGGTGTAAGAGTAACCTGTCTTGCCGCATTACCAAGATTCTGTGCAGTTCCAGCACCAAGATTTGTGCTGTTGGCAGAAGATGAATAGGCATTGGCGGAAGTTGATGAAGAAGAGTTTTTAACGCCAGAAACATTATTCAAAAAATCCTTATCGATGTTACTTCCCAAATCCATACTTGAACCAGGTATTTTTCCACCTGCAATCTGAGTATTTTTTGTATCTACCGATTTATCGTTATTCTTATCAAACAATCCCATATTTCAATTCCTCGTATTTTAATCCAGTTCCGCTTCATAATCAAAATTAAGTAAGTCTCCAGAACCAGCGGACATATTATTCAAATCTGTTTTTTGCAATGAATTGGCCACATCTTCAAGAAGTTTTCGTCTTCTTTCTGCTTCAGCCGCTTTTCTTGCTGCTTCCTTTTCTTCTCGTATTCTTCGTTCTTCAGCTTCTTTTTCTTCACGAATGCGTCTTTCTTCGGCTTCTTTTTCTTCTCTTATTCTTCGTTCCTCGGCTTCTTTTTCTTCCCGAATGCGTCTTTCTTCAGCCTCTTTCTCTTCTCTTATTCTTCGCTCTTCTGCTTCCTTTGCTTCCTGTTCCTTTCGTTGTCTTTCCATTTCTTCAAGGAACTTTCTTTCTTCTTCTGCGGCTCGTTCTGCTTCTTCTGCGGCAATCCGTTCTTCTTCGTCAAGTCGTTCTTTTTCCCGCTTTAACAATTCAAGCAATTCTTCAATTTTAGGACGCTGTTCATCATCTTCTTCTAATATAATGTATTTTTCATAATCTGAAATAGCTTCTGCATATTTTTTTGCCATCAAATAAGCATTGGCACGATTTATCAACGCTTTTGTATATTTAGAATCTGCTGTCAAAGTAAGAGAAAAACTTTTGGCGGCATTTTCATACTCTCCCATAGCAAAATAAGAGTTTCCCTGATTGTAAGAAATGATTTTTTTATTTGTTCCGCTTACTGTCAGGGCTGTTGCAAAAACTTCTGCTGATTTTTTATATTCTCCCAACTGATAATATGCTAATCCAAGATAATTATAACAGATAGGACTTGCTGTACCACTTTCAATTTCTTCTTCCAGCAAAATAACTGCACTTTCCGGTTTATTTCCTTTAAACGCTTTTTCGCCTTCAGATTCACAAAAAACCAAAGGATTTAAGAGAAAAAATAAGGTAATAAGCGCAAAAAGACTTTTTCTATTTATCAATGTTATCTCCCAATATTTGACACACTTACTTAAATTTAATACTCTTATTTATCGGTGTTTGAAAAAATTTTATTCATAAAATAAACATTTCCAAAAGTATAAAATTACATTTTCACCCTAAAAAAGGCGGAGTTTTTATGAATCCATTAGTCATTGTTATCATCAGTATTCTTGCAGTTGTAATTTCATCACTTTCCTTTCTGATAATCAAGAATTTTCTTATGCCAAAAAAAGTTGATAATATTCCAAAACTGCTTAAACAAGGGCGAACCCAAAATGCCATAAAGCTGGCAAAACAGATTATTGCAAAAGACAGCAAAAATTATACAGCCCACTATTATCTTGGAAAAGCCTACGCAAAAGATAACAAATTTGAACTTGCTAATTTGGAATATAAAATTGTTAACGATTATGCACTTTTTGGTAATGGTATAAACGAAATTGAATTCCGCAAAGAATACAACCAGCTTTTAATGCGCTTTCACCAATATAAGGAAGCTTTGAACAATAATCTTCTGCTTACAAAAATGGAACCAAACAATGCAGAACATTATTACAACACAGGCACTCTTTACGAAAAAAATAATAAAAATGATGTTGCTCTGGGATATATGAAAAAAGCAATTCAGCTGAATCCAAGACACGCAAAAGCTCATGCAGAAACGGGTCTTCTTTTGTACAAGCTTAAAAATTATCCTGAAGCAAAAAAAGAGATTGATACAGCCATTAAATTAAGTCCTGAAACCTACAGTTCTTACTATTATTTAGGAAAAATCCAAAAGGAAGGAAAGGACATGGTTTCGGCCATAAAAGCTTTTGAACGAGCACAGAAAGATCCTGAATTTAAACTAAAAGCAATTATTGAACACGGTTCCTGCTATATGATGGGCAATCGCTACGATAATGCTATTGTAGATTTTCAGCGGGCAATTGAATTGGATAAAGATGGTACAAATCCAGAAACCTTGTATGCCAGATATTTTTTGGCGACTTGTTTTGAAAAAATGCGAAAGCTTGATAAAGCCATTGAACAGTGGGAAATTATTTACAAGAAAAATAAAGGCTTCCGTGATGTTTCTGCAAAACTTTCGGAATATAAAGATCTTGAATCCAATGATTCTATGAAAGATTATCTTACCTGCAGCAACGAAGAGTTTATTAATTTCTGCAAAAAAGTAATTGAAAATAATCAAAAACTTCAGGTAGTAACTTGTGATGCGCAAAAATGGGGCTGCCAGATTACTGCCATTGATAAAAAGGAAGACTGGATGGCGGTTAGAAAACAGGTTACCCTTCACCGCTTCTACCGAGAACCAGAACCATTGGATGAAAAAATTGTTCAGATGGGAATTGATTCCTTAAAAAACCTGAACTCTGTAAAAGTTTTCCTTTATTCATCATCAGGTTTTTCTCCAGTGGCAAAAAGATATGCAGAAAACCGACCTGCAGAATTGTTTGACAAGCCAAAGTTGGAAGCTCTTTTGTCTAATTAAATAATTCGTTCGCGAAAGTGAGCTTGGAAAAAAGGAAAGATTCTAAAAATGAAGATTCTTTGTATTTCAGATTATGTTGATCCATTAATTTACAATCAGGAAGTAAAAAATAATTTCGCCGATGTAGATTTAGTTCTTTGCGCCGGAGATTTACCTATGGATTATGTAGATTTTGTGGTTACAGTTCTGAGCAAACCAACTTACTTCATTTTTGGAAATCATAACTTAAAGGATTTTCATCTATACCACAAAAGTGCGCGAAATATGCCGGGAACAGTTCAAACAGATTATAACAACCCCGCATATTACCACGGAGGAAATTATCTCGGCTTCAAAACTGTCAAAGATTTTTCACTTGTTGTTGAAGACCCAATAACAGGTAAAAAAAGACCGCTTTTACTTGCAGGTGTTTCTGGATCTTTAAAATATAACAATGGATTAAACCAATATACCGACAAGCAAATGAAGTTTCACCTTATGATGATGCTTCCAAAACTGATAAGAAATAAAATTAAATATGGTACTTACCTTGATATTTTTCTAACTCATGCATCGCCTAGACATATTCATGACCATGAAGATCCTTGCCACAAAGGTTTTGATTGTTTCAACTGGTTTATTGAAAAGTTCAAACCAACCTATCTGGTACACGGACACATTCATCTTTATGACATGCGGGAAGAACGAGCTGGAGTTTATGGAGGAACCACAGTAGTCAATGCCTATGCCCACTGTGTTATTGAGTTTCCGCCAAAAACTTCTACCGAAACGAATATAACAGATACAAACAAAATTACTATTTAAAACTTGTTAAACTTATTTTATTTAATTGATGTCATTTAATTTAATCGTAAACAAATTTAACAGCATTTAACAGGAACACAACAATGAATTATTCAGCTTCACAAACAGAAGAAGATTTTGTAAAAGCAAGAAACAAAGCCTTATTTAATGAAATACAGCATTTACTTTCGCCAGAAGAAGCATCTTTAATATCTTTAAATGATGTAAAATGCCTTTTAAAACCACGAGCCGAAACTTATGTTGGAATGAAAGTTATTCCAATAGAAAAAATCATAGGCAGTGAAGGTCGTTATAAAGATTTTGACAATCATTTTTCACCAAAAAACTCTTTTATGCGCCAGAGATGGGAACGAGTTGATGATGCTGCCATAAAATCCATAATTCTTCCACCAATTAAAGTTTACGAAATATCTGGATTATATTTTGTCAGAGATGGAAATCACAGAGTTTCAGTAGCAAAAGCCCGTGGTACAGAGTTTATAGATGCAGAAGTTGTAAGTCTCCAAAGCGAAATCAAACTTCGCCAGCCAGACAACATCAAAGATATTATTACTCAGATTATCAATTATGAAAAACGCCAATTTTATATGGAAACCAATTTCGGTGACATTACAGATTATTGGGTTCTGGATTTTTCAACCACCGGCCGTTACGATGTAATTTACAACCATATTTTGACTCACAAATATTACATGAATCAACATCAGGAAGAAGAAGTTACTATGGAAGATGCAATTCTCTCCTGGTTTAATAAAGTTTATTTGCCAATTGTAACCGTTATCCGCCAGAAAAAAATCCTTAGGAAATTCCGCCATCGAACTTACGGAGACTTATATGTTTGGATTGTCCGCTATTGGGATGAGCTTAAGCAAAAATATGGTACAGAAATCCCTATTGAAAAAGCTGTCGTAGATTTTGAAAAGGAATATAAAATCCCATTCTACCGACACATCAAAAACCAGTTCAATCGTATTATCCTCCACCGAGGCACCCGAGACTATAACAACAGCACCCCAGATGCCCCACCCAAATAATTCGTAGAACTAAGACAATTCTGTATTCCTCATTTCAAAATCCTCATTCCTCATCCTCAATTTTCTTGACGGGTATTCTTTTCAATGTTAAAATGATATTTAAGTCAAAAAAGAAACTAATTACTTTTGATAAAATTATTTATAAAAAGGAGACTAACTTGGGTACAACTACAATTGACGCATTTATTAAAACACCACTGATTGTTGTTGCTGCAATGGGTGCCTTGTTATTGTTATTTCTAGTTCTTATTCAATTAAGAAATACTGCAAAACCTAGCTTTATTTTTTATATATCAGCAGGAGTTCTTACAGCGGGAGCATTGTTTGCTTTAGCGACACAGCACATTTTTAATTTTATAGTTGCGGTTGCTTTTTCTGTTGTAATTCTTATTCCTTATTCAATTTTAAAGGCTTTTGATAATCCTCAAAAACGAGAAGAAAAGAAAGCCGCTAAAAAACTGGCAGAACAAAAAGCCGCAATCGAAAACAGTGAAGTTACAAAAGCTGCCATTGCTGCCATCGAAGCTAAAAACCAGAGACTTCTTGAAGTTAATAAAGACCTTGTTGCTCAGGTTTCAACCTTCTTCTCTCGTGACAATTCTATGGAAAGCTTCCTTGAATACTGTAACACAATGATTTCTGAAAAGATTTCTGCAGATGGTTGTGTTATTCTTATTTCTGATGATTATGACAATATGCTTGCCGTAAAATCATTAAAAGGTTCTTTCCCTCCTCCATACAAATTGCCTGAAGATTTGCCACACAAACCAATCCGAGTTGAAACAAATCTTCGTTTTGCCCAGTTCCCACTTAAAGATAATATCTTTGGTGAAATCTTCTCTGGCGGAGAACCTGTTCTTATTACAGACTCAGTTAGAGACCCACGAATCTATCAGAATGGACCAGAAGATTTCTTAAAATGTGGAAGCTATATTTTTGTTCCTATTAGACAGCAGGAAGGCGTTGTTGGTCTTATTGCACTTACAAGACTTCCTGGAAAAGCTAAGTTTACAAAGGAAGACTTTGATACAGCAATCATCCTTACTGATGCAGTTTCTTCTGCAATGAAACCACTCTACAGTTTCCTTGCATACGCAGAACATGCAGAACTTAGTAAAGACGGTACTATTGCTTCTAAATATCAGAAAGATTTACAGCCAGCAAAACTTCCTGTAATTCCTAGTGCCACAATTGGTTGTTTCTCCAATACTGTTGAAGGCGTTTGTGGTGACTATTATGATGTTTTAATTTCAAGAAAAGACAGAATCTCTTTTGTAATGACCGATGTTGCCGGTAAGGGTATGAACTCTCTGGTTGTTATGATTATGATTCGTGCAATTCTTCGTCTTACTACAAATACAGAGCAGTCTGCGGCTACAATTCTTTCATGGGCTAACAGAGGCATTTGTCTTGATAGTTCAAAAATTGACCACTTTGCCAGCGTTGCTTTAATCAATTATAACAGCAATACGAATGAGGCCCAAATTGCAACTTGTGGTAACAACCCTGTTTTCCATTTTGTTGCTTCTGAGCAGAAATTGAATCAGATTTCTATTCCTAGTGAACCAATGGGTGTAGAAAAAAATACAGTCTATACAGACATCAATCTTAAATTAAACTCTGGTGATATTCTTATTACTTGTACAGATGGTGTGATTGAAGCTTTAAATGAAAACGGAGCTCAATATGCAAAAGAAAATCTTACAAGGGTTGTTCTTAAAAACTGCAATGCCAGTGCAAAAGATATTTCAAATAAAGTTAAAGATGATCTTCGAAAGTATTGCGGTACTACCCAACAATATGATGATCAGAGTCTTTTGGTAATAAAGATTCAATAATACATAAAAATAATATGGCATTCTTAAAGAAGTCATATTATAATAAATGTATATGTGGTGTTTACTTAAATAAAAACACTTTGTTTAAGTTTTAGTATAGGTTATATATCAATATTTATATTTAGAAGGAGCGTTTTGAAGTATGGAACTGAAAATACGTAAAAATGGTGACGTTTATATTATCGACGTAACCGGAGAAATGGATCTTTATAACTCATATAAATTAAAAGAACTTGTTATGAAGATGCTGGAAAAAAATGTAAAAAATTTCATCATCAATCTTGAACAAGTTGATTACATCGACTCGTCTGGAATTGGTGCATTAATTTATATTTGTTCTACAATTAAAAAAATGAATCTTAAACTTGCAATCTCTAACATCCATGGCTCTGTAAAAAAAGTTATTGAACTTACAAAGTTAATGGGATACTTCCCTATTGCTAACAGCGTAGAAGAAGGTCTCTTAATGGTTAAAGAGTAACAGTTAATCCTATTTGATTAATATCTTGCTTTGCAATTCATTTTTTGTATGTAAATAATTTTTACGGAGATGTGTTTTTAGGAGGAAATGCATGACACAGGAACTTAAAGAACTTAGATCAGATGAAAACGACCCATTGTTCGATAAAACAAATATGTTAAAGAAGGAGTTCCCTTCAGATTTTAGACAGATTAGATATTTTACACTGTTGATTGTTCAATCAGCACCAACAGAAATTAAAGAGTTAAATCTTCTTGAACAGCAGATTAGTGAAGTTATTAAAAATGCTGTAAAACACGGAAACCATTGTGATATTAACAAAAAGGTAACTGTTTGGTATTCATTCAGCCCTACTCATGCACACATTATTGTTCAGGATGAAGGTGAAGGTTTTAAAGATTTGGAAAAATGGAATGAATTTAACAGAAAACGTCTTGATTGTCTTCACAAAAACGACTTTATTGAACTTTCAAATTATGTTTCATTTAAAACAAAAGAATCTGATAGCCAGGATGGTGGTAATGCTTTGTTTGCCGCTCTTGAATATTGGAATGGTGGATTTGTTTATAATGGAAAAAGAAATGCTGTAGCAATGCTTAAAAAATATCAGCAGAAATTCCATAATGCAAACAATGATGGCGAATAAAAACTTACTTTCATAGCTATTATAAAAAAACGCTATTTGATTTCTCAAATAGCGTTTTTTTTTGCACAAATATTGTTTGTAAAATATGGAGGTGGGGGGAATTGAACCCCCGTCCGAAAAAGTAAACCAGTTACATCTACAGGTTTAGTTATGCGAGGTGATTGTTGATCTCCGGTAGCAGCATAACAAGCGTCGGCGACCTATTCTGTTAAAAAGTCCTGACTACATTACAGAAACTATAATCAGCAAGTCCCGATAGGTAAAAGAACATCTCTCAACGCGGAACAGAGCCAAGAGAGTTCCTGCACCGCTAACTAAGCAGCGAGTGCTTCTGCTGAAGAAGCTTCAACAACTTCTTCTTCTTTTCTTGCGAAAATTGCAGTTATTTTTTTTGTCAGTTCAGAGGACCTTCACCCTCACTTGCAGTAAAAGATTTCCCAATTCCGTCGAAACCGGGACACCCCCATTAGTACTTTTAATATAGTTAAAGAATTATAAATTGTCAAATGATAAAGATATTTCTATAAGGCAAAACTTTTAAATTACAAGTTTATTGAAATGTTCATTTATTTTTCTATATCATCAATCTTAATTACTGGTAATTTTTAGGCGGATATATTTTAATAATATTTGTTTTTCTTTTTGTTATATAATTCTGTTATATTATTAGATATAATATTTGGAAATCGTAAACTTGCTTGATATATTTCTTAAATGTATAAAAGTATCTTTTATGCTGAAAATAATTCCATATTTCACTGTTATGGAATCTTTTTGAACAGCATTTTTATTTTTCTGAATTAAAAATATCTTTAAGTTCCTTTAAACAGATATTATATAAAATTGAAGTAAATGGGGAGTCAAATGAACAAACTTAATTTAGGAACATATTTTAAAAAATACAGTTTTATGTATTTACTGGCCCTTTTAGCTATGATTGCGGGCACAATTCTTGATATGCTGGCACCAAAAATTGTTCAACATATTGTAGATGATGTTTTAATTGCAAAAAACCTTGAACCATTGAATCTGCTTTTATGGGGAATATTGGGCATTGGTTTTGGACGATTAGTTTTCCAGTACACAAAAGAGTTTATCTGCGATTGGTGTGGAAGTAAAATTGCCAGTGAAGTAAGAATTAATTTATTTCAGAAAATACAAAGTTTAAGTGCTAACTTTTTTGATGGAATTAATTCTGGTGAATTGATGAGCCGTGTAAAAGATGATGTTGACCGTATCTGGGATATTGCTGCTTTTATGGGCATTTTAATGGCAGAAGTTGTAATTAGAATTGTTTCCTCTTTATATTTTATGATTCAGATAAATTGGCAGCTCTCTATAATTCCAATTGTGGGAATGGCAGCTTCCGCATTTATTGCAATAAAAATGGAAAAACAGTTAGATTCATTGTATGGAAATGTTGCTCAGGAAAACTCAGAATTAAACAATACTGCTGCAGAAAATCTTGCAGGAGTAAGAACTGTAAAAGCGTTTGCTCGTGAAGGCTTTGAAATAATGAAGTTTCATAAGCATAATCAAAAGTATTACGAACTGAATATTGATTTATCAAGAGTTTTTGTAAAATACAATCCGCTCATACAAATAATTACCAGAATGCTTACAGTTGTTATTCTATTGTTGGGTGGTCTTTTGGTTATCAAAAAAAATGAATCAAACTCTATGACCATTGGTGAATTAATGGCCCTTCTCCAATATGTAGGTGGCATTGTTTGGCCTATGGAAATGTTGGGTTGGCTTACAAATGGTTTTTCCAGCGCAAAAGCTAGTGTAAAGAGATTGAATAAGATTTATGGAGAAATGCCTCAAATTAACGATGAATCTAATCTTTCTGAAATTGAAACGGAAGTGGCAGATAATGAATTGAAAGAGGCTCTTTTTACCGCTGATGATATTTCTGGTCAAATTAGTTTTGAAAATGTTAGTTACAAATCTGGTGATCGGGATATATTAAAGGACATAAACTTTACTATTGAAGCTGGACAAACTTTAGGAATTATGGGAGCAACAGGTTCTGGAAAAACAACAATTATTAATTTGTTAAAGCGAATGTATGATGTTACAGAAGGCTCTATAAAAATTGATGAAGTTGATATTAGAAAAATACCTCTCCATACTTTGCGGAAATCTGTTACTTGTGTAATGCAGGATATTTTTCTTTTCAGCGATACCATTGATGGAAATATCCGCTTGGGAGCAAAAGATTCGCTCTCTACAACAGAAGTTAGAACTGCTCTTGAACATTCAAGAAGTTCTGAGTTCGTAGATAAAATGGATGAAAAAGAACATACCGTTATTGGTGAACGAGGCGTTGGATTAAGTGGTGGTCAGAAACAAAGAATTACTATTGCCAGAGCCTTAGCCCGAAAAACGCCTATTCTAGTTTTTGATGATTCCACTTCTGCACTGGACACAGAAACAGAACAGGAAATACAGGCAGTTCTAAGCGAACTTAAAGGAATGACCAAAATTATCATTGCTCATAGAATTAGTGCTGTTCGAAAGGCTGATAAAATTATTGTGCTTGAAAAGGGTCAAATTGCAGAAATGGGAACTCACGACGAGTTAATGGAAAAACAAGGTTTGTATTGGGAAACTTATAAATCTCAATATTAATTTACAAAGGAAGAGTTATGAATAGTTACAAAATAGATGAAACACAGGTAAAAAAGTCGAACTTTGAAACCATGCCTCGACTTTTTAAATATCTTTTTAAATATAAAGGAAGAATTGCCATTGTTCTATTAATGATGGCTTTTGGAACTACGGTTGATTTAATAAATCCACTGTTAAATGAACGAGCCATTGACAAATACATTATTCCTGGAGATATAGCAGGATTAATTAGAATTGTTACTATTGGTGCTATCCTGAATCTTTTGACTGTTTTAGCTATAAAAACCCGAATGCTTGTTATGGCAAAAACAAGTAATAAAATTATTCAGGAATTGCGTCAACAACTTTATGAACATATTCAAAGTTTAGATTTAGCTTTTTTTGATTCTCGTCCATCGGGAAAGATTCTGGCTAGAATTATTGGAGACACAAACTCTCTTAAGGATATTATCGAAAACTCTGTTACAACACTGATTCCTAATCTTATTACGGTTATTGCTGTTACAGTCATTATGTTTATAAAAAACTGGAAACTTGCCCTAGCCGCTCTTTGTAGTACACCATTTATGATTGGAGGAGTTTTTCTTATTTCTTGTATGGCAGAAAAACATTGGAAGGCTAAAAGACAGAAATCTTCAAATATGAATGCTTTTATAAATGAAGATTTGTCTGGAATTAAAATTATCCAGAGTTTTAGGGCAGAACAAGAAACTGATAAAACTTTTCAGCAGTTAGTTTGGGATGATCGCAAAGAGTTTATTCGAGCTGTTCGCTGGTGTGATGGCTTTGGTTCCTGGATTGATATTTGCTGGAGTGTTGGAACTGCAGCTTTATATTTAGTTGGTATAAGAATGCTTGGTATTGATAATGTTTCTATTGGTACTTATATTGCATTTGGAAGTTATGTGGGAATGTTCTGGCAGCCAATTATGAATCTTAGTAATTTTTACAATCAGTTTGTAAATGCCGCCAGTGGTGCAGAACGCATTTTTGAAATTATTGATACTAAACCACAAATTACTAGTCCAGAAGGATGTGAAAAAATGCCTCCTGTAAAAGGTCAGGTTCGATTTGATAAGGTTACTTTTGGCTATGATGATGAAGTTAAGGTTTTAAAAAATGTTTCTTTTGATGTTAAGGAAGGTGAAACTATTGCCCTTGTAGGACCAACTGGAGCTGGAAAATCTACAATTGTAAATCTTGTTAGCAGATTCTATGATATTAATGAAGGTACTATTTTTATTGATTCAAAAGATATTAGAAGTGTAGATTTAGAAAGTCTTAGAACACAAATGGGCATAATGACTCAAGATAATTATATTTTTTCGGGAACTATTAGAGAAAATATTATGTATGGTAAGCTTGATGCAACAGAAGAAGAAATGCTTGCCGCAAGTAAAGCCGTTCATGCTGACGATTTTATAAAAAATCTCGAAAATGGATATGATACAAAACTTACTGCTCGTGGCGGGGAACTAAGTAATGGTCAGAGACAGCTGGTTGCTTTTGCAAGAACTATGCTTTCTAACCCAAGGATTTTAATTCTTGATGAAGCAACTTCAAGCATTGATACAAAAACGGAATTGCTTGTACAGGCTGGTATTGAAAGTATGTTAAAAGGTCGTACTAGTTTTGTTATTGCTCACAGATTATCTACAATTCAAAATGCAGACAGGATTTTTGTAATTGATCAGGGAGGAATTGTAGAAAGCGGTTCTCCAAAAGAACTTATGGAGAAAAAAGGCGCTTACTACAATTTAAGACAAGCCCAATTCTCTTAAGAAATTAAATCTTAGAAACTGGAATCTTATATACGCTTCCACAATTTCTGCAAATTATTTCCAAAGGATCAGGTCCATTTTTCTTAAAATCTTCAATCTGATCTTTTGGAAGATTTTGCAGATAGTTCAAATATTGGTTTTCGTTACATGGGCAGTCAAACTTTATATCTCGCTTTAAGGTAATAATTGGTTTGAACTCTCTAAAAAGCCCAATAATTATATCTTCTGAATCGACTTCTTTTTCGCTGTAAAGTAAACCAAGGCTTGGACAGGCTTTAAAGGCATTTTCTATTTTCTGCAATAAAACTTCATCTTCTTCTGTCTCGTCTTGATGACTATCCAACTGGCTTCCAAGAATTGCTGTTCCACCAGTTTTTGGCATAATCTGTAGATACATTGAACCAGCGCCTATAACTTTCCCCTGCTTGTCAAACTGAATGCTGGAATTAAAGGCGGTGTTTATCTGTTCGGATTGGGCAAAATAATATGCAAAATCCTGAGCGATATTTTCGCCATTTACATCGACCGAAGAACTTTGTGGATATTTATCGTCTTTATGGATTCTAGAAAAAGTTAGGTTTCCAGGGCCCATAAAAGGAGATAAATCCCAATTTTCCAAAGGTTTTGTTACAGGAATCCTTTCATTGTATAAATAGCCGCGTACATATCCTGTTGAATCAGCTTCTACCGAATATCCATCTAGGAGGCCGGCACCTTCGTATTTTATGGCTGTATGTTCCATATCTTTCATCATTGGAATTGTTAATGCGGCACACAAAGAAGCTTGTCCTAAAATATAAGTTTCCAATATGCCAAGCTTATGCTGCGCACGAATCTGATTTACAAATCTTGTACCATGAAACAAGGCTCCACGAACTCGTCCTTCTGCCATGGTAAAAATATGAAGCTTATCTTCTTCAAGGGAATCTAGATGTTGTAAAAGGTCTTTATCTAAAATGTCTGCTTTAATCATAGTTCAAATATAATTGTTTATTACAAAAGGGGCAAGAAAATTATAATAATACCACTGGAAATAATTTTTAGGATTCAAACAAAATTGTTCAAGGGTCTTGCGAAGGCGTGGAAGCCCGTAGTCCACTGGACTGAAGAAGTGAAAACAATGACTTTGGAATTGTTTTTAGTTCTGAAGGAAGCGGATGAGCGGTAGCGAAGGCTGTAAGGCCGTTAGTACTTATAAGTTGTATTTTGTGGAAATCAATGGTTTTTATTCTTATGGGTTCGCCCTACGAGAGAAAAATCTTAATTTTATTAAATGAATAGTCAAAATAATACCACTTCTCACTTATAGCAAAAAGTTATATAATAAGATTTAAATTTATTGAAAAGAGGTACTGAAAATGGCTGTTGACGAAAAATTACAGACTGTTAGACACAGTTGTGCACACGTTATGGCTGAAGCTATTTTAAAGCTTTACCCTGGTACAAAAATTGCGATTGGACCAGCTATTGATAACGGATTTTACTATGATTTTGATTTTCCAAAGGACACCAAATTCACCGAAACCGATTTTCCAGCTGTAGAAAAAGAAATGCGTCGTATTATTGCGGGTAATCACGATTTTGTTAGAAAAGAAGTTTCAAAGGATGAAGCATTAAAGATTTTTGCTGATCAGGACTATAAAATTGAATTGATTAACGATTTACCTTCGGATGCGACTATTACAACTTATGAACAGGATGGTTACCTTGATCTTTGTCGTGGACCACATGTTGCAAATACTAAAGAAATAAATGGTCAGGCTTTTAAACTAGATAAAATTGCTGGGGCTTATTGGCGTGGCGATTCTAATAGACCTATGCTTACTCGTGTTTATGCGCTTTGTTTTGCTAAGCCAAATGATTTGAAGGATTATTTGACTATGCTGGCTGAGGCTGAAAAACGCGATCACAGAAAACTTGGCGTTGAAATGGATTTATTCCATCTTGATCCTGAAGATCCAGGTCAGATTTTCTGGCATCCAAATGGATGGACTGTTTATACAACTATGCAGGATTATATGCGCAAAATGGTTCGTCGGGATGGTTACCAGGAAGTTAATACACCTGCAATTATGCCTAGAACTTTGTGGGAGCGTTCTGGTCACTGGGGTCATTATCAGCAGAATATGTTTATTACGGAATCTGAAAAGAGACTTTTTGCCATTAAACCTATGAATTGTCCTGGTGCTTTGGAAATTTTTAAGAGTCGTCAGCGTTCGTACAAGGATTTACCACTTCGTTTGGCAGAATTTGGGCATGATGTTCGTAATGAACCTAGCGGAACTTTGCATGGAGTTATGCGTGTTCGTGGTTTTGTTCAGGATGATGCACATATTCTTTGTACCGAAGAACAAATTGGTCCAGAAGTTGCTAAATTCTGTAAACTTTTGAAAGCTGTTTACCACGATTTTGGTTTTGATGATTTGGTTGTAAAATTTTCTACAATGCCGGAAGATCATGTTGGTGATTTGGAAACTTGGGAAAGAGCAGAAAAGGCTTTATCTGATGCTTGTCACGAAGCTGGTCTCGATTATGAAATTCAGCCTGGTGAAGGTGCTTTCTACGGTCCAAAATTGGAATTTAAGCTTTATGACTGTCTTGGTCGTGAGTGGCAGTGTGGTACAATTCAAGTTGACTACCAGTTGCCTTCCAGCGAACGATTGGATGCAACTTATATTGGTTCTGACAATCAGAAGCATCATCCTGTTATGCTCCACCGTGCTATTTTGGGAAGTTTTGAACGCTTCTTGGGTATTTTGATTGAAAACTTTGCTGGTGCCTTCCCAACTTGGCTTGCTTTTGAACAGGTTGCTGTTGTTCCTGTATCTTCTGAATTTGATGATTATGCAAAACAGGTAAATGAAACCCTTCTTGCTGCTGATATTCGCTCAAATGTTTATCTGGAAGACGAAAACATGAAAGCTAAGATTAAGCAGATTTCTATGGAACACAGAACTCCATATATTTTGGTTGTGGGCGAAAAAGAAAAAGCTGAAGGCTCTGTTTGCGTAAGATACAGATTCTCTAGTAAAAAGCCACAGGAAACTATGAAAGTTGACGATTTTGTAAAATATGTGCAGGATAAGGTAAACACACATTTTATTGGCATCTAGTGAATAAAATATCAAAACATTCATAAAAAAAAGTCCACTGGTTCAAAAAATCAGTGGATTTTTATTTTGTAACACACAGAATTATACTACTTACTGTATTTCTGATTTATTTATGTTTTTATCAAAAAACTTCCCGACAAATCAAGGTCATTGGGAAGTTTTTGTTTTTTTAATATGATAAATTATTGCTTATCTTTCAAAAAGTTTTATAAGTTTAAGCTTCCAGTTTACATAAGGATGAACTCTTAATGGTAAATTAAAGAAGCGGCTTCCAATTAAAACTGTAGAAGGATGTGTAAACTCTCTAAAGCCCCATTCACCATGATAAGCGCCCATTCCCGAATGTCCAGTGCCATTAAATGGAACGCCTTTCACCATTAAATGTAAAATTACTTCGTTTATGCAGCCTCCACCATACTGCTGAGTTGCCATGATTTTTTTTGCCCAAGCTATATCCTTTGTAAACAGATATAATGAAAGTCCATGTTCTCGCTCTGTAACTGTATTTAAAAGCTTACCAATTTCAGAATCTTTGTAAGTAACTACAGGCAATAAAGGACAGAAAAGTTCATGTAAAACAATATTTTCATTTATATCAACTGGATAAATTATTGTTGGCGAATATTTTTTATTTTCTGGATTTCCGTGGCCACCGAAAACAATTCTATCTTTATACTGTTCTGCTTCCTGAGCACATTTTTCGTATGCGGCTTTTGAAATCAGTTTTGGATACTCTGGATTATTTTCTGCAATTTCACCAATTTGTTTAATAAAAGCGGCCTTTAATTCTTCAATAAAATCTGCTGCAATTTCTTCTGCTACTGCAACTTGATTAATATTTATACAAACTTGACCTGCATTACAGATTTTGAAAAAGGCTATTTTCTTAGCGGCATCTTTTAAATCAGCATCTTTTCTAATGATACACCAGTTACCAGTTTCACCACCAAGTTCCAGAGCTGTAGATGTAAGATTTTTTGCGGCCGCTTCAAGAACATGAACACCAACTTTTGGAGAACCTGTATAAAAAATCTTATCAAAACGTTGAGCAAGACAAATATCTGCTACATCATGTCCACCATCGATGACACAAGCAAAAGATTCATCAAAAGTTTCTGAAATAATTTTCTTGAGCACTTCGGTACAAGCTTTAGATTTTGAACTGGTCTTAATGACGGCTGTATTTCCTCCAGCGATACTGGCTGTTAAAACTCCCAGGCTAAGTAAAATTGGAAAATTAAAAGGACTGATAATCAAAGAAACACCGTAAGGCATTTTATAAACCTTTGTGACCATACTTGGAAAACACAAAAGTCCGCTATAATGAGTTTCTGGTTTCGCCCATTTTTTTAATCCATGTAAGGCTTCGTTTATTTCCAGAATAACAGATCCAATATCACAAAAATATCCTTCTGCATAGCTTCGGCCTAAATCTTCTGTTAAAGCATCTGTTAATTCTTTTTCATTAGTAAGAACTGCGGCTTTTAGTTTTTTCAACTGCTGAACTCGCCACTTAGTGCTTAAGGTTGTTCCTGTATTAAAAAATGCACGCTGCTTTTTTACCAATTCACCAATTGATTCTTCATTCCACATATAAAACTCCATATTTCAAAATAATGCGATTATTATAATAAATAAAAGATGAGTAATCCTATTTATATGTTTAAATTATTTTTAAGAGTTTTTCAATCGGTGAACTAGCAAATGAAGAAAAGATAAGTTTTGCTTTTACCATTTTGCAGTGGCGTAATTATTTATTAAAGGAAACCAAAAATTGTGAAGAAAGATGTTTGAACTTTTATTACATAAAACTATTTATCAAGTTATATATTTATTTTACTAAACTAGATTCGTTATCCTACTATATTTTGGGGGAAATCCTGAAACAAGCGGTGTACTGAGTTCATCGAAGTGTTCAGGATGACAGCATTATCTGTTCTTATTAACAATTTTCTCTTTAAGTCGGGCAGACAGGATTTGCCGGTTCTGTCCCAAACCTCCTGTTTGCTCCGCCTCCGGCCGGCTTCGTGCTCTAATTTTGCCATCCTTGGCAAAATTGCCCTAAAAACGCTCCATGTCTTCGCCTTTTTACGGCCGCTCACT
>JAKSTL010000023.1 GCA_024402595.1 Treponema sp.
CTTCACCTGTGTAAGAACAGAAAGCTGTTGGAATACAAAGTGTACCGTCTTTAATAAATGCATAAGAAGTTGGGTCCCATGCTGTATAACCACGGGCTTCGAAAGTTGCACGAATACCACCACTTGGGAAAGAAGAAGCATCTGGTTCACCCTGAACAAGTTCTTTTCCAGAGAATTCCATGATGATTCCGCCGTCTTTTGTTGGCTGGATGAATGCATCGTGTTTTTCTGCTGTAACTCCAGTTAATGGCTGGAACCAGTGTGTAAAGTGGGTAGCTCCTTTTTCAATAGCCCAATCTTTCATAGCATTTGCTACGATGTTTGCTACAGAAGGATCAAGCTTTTCGCCGCCTTCGATTGTTTTCATCAACTGTTTGTAGGTTTCTTTTGGAAGACGAGCCTTCATTGTTGATTCATTGAATACGTTTTCACCAAAAATTGCAGTAACCTTATCCATAGATAACTCCTTTTATGATTTACACTAATAAAACAAAATGGCGCCGTAATAACTCCAAAGATATTCTTAGAAATATTCTCAGAACTAATACGACGCCATTGTCTGTATGTACTAATTTAAAACAAAAAAGTCGCAGGAATACCGTTACCGATGTTTCTGCGACCCCATTGTCGTTTGTTATTTTGTTTATACAGTTTATACGAAAAACTGTCAAGTGGTTTTTACTATTTATTGCTGTTTGCATTTTTCAAAACGAATTTTAAATCCAATGAAAGTTGAAACAGCAATTATTACAAAAAATTACAAAAACTGAAGCTTTTATTTTGTCCAAGGATTCTGGCGGATGAATGTATCATCTCGTTCATATCCAACAGAAACGATTGTAACAGGTGTTTCTGTGTATTCTTCAATAAAGTTGATATAATCCTTTGCCTGCTGTGGAAGTTCTTCGTAAGAACGGCAGTTTTTGAGTTCTTTTTTCCATCCAGCGAACTTCTTGAGGATAGGTTTTGCAGCTTCCATTTCTTTTACATTTGCAGGGAAATCTGTAACCTCTTTTCCGTTGATGTCGTAAGCAACACAAGCTTCAATCTGATCCATTGCATCGTAAATATCAAGATGTGTAAGAACAAGACCGTCCAATGAGTTTACACGACAAGCATAACGCAATGCAACCAAGTCGAGGTAACCACAACGACGAGCACGACCTGTTGTTACACCATATTCACGACCTGTATCGCGAACATACTGACAAAGTTCCCCTTCACTTTCGTTGTTGAACTCTGTTGGCATTGGACCATTTCCAACACGAGTCTGATAAGCTTTGAATACACCAACAATCTTATCCAAATCGTGAGGACCAATTCCACAACCTGTAGAAGCACCAGCAGCACAAGAAGCACCAGAACTTACATAAGGATATGTACCACTATCAATATCGAGCATTGCACCCTGAGCACCTTCAAAAAGGATATTTTCTCCTTTTACTTTGTGCATTTCAGCAGCCATATTTACGCGCATACTAATAAGGATGTCTCTATATTTATCAAGATATGCTTTATCTTCGCCTTCAAACTCAGCCATTTTTTCTGGCCAATCCAAGTCGGCAAGACGAACACCGTCACGATGAGCTTTTTCTGCATAAGCAATTCCCATACCGCGACCTGTAGTTCCAATTGGTCGTTTTCGAGCAGCATCTCTGTCTTTATCCATCTGACGATAGCATGGCAAAATCAACTGAGCTCTATCAGAAATGAAAACACGACCTTCCCAGTTAATTCCATTGTCCTTAAGCATCTTTAATTCGTCAAAGAAAGCTTCAACATCGATAACCATTCCTGAACCAAGGAAAACCTTTTTATCAGCATAAAGAATGCCAGATGGAACCTGATGAAGAGCGTACTGCTTTCCATCAACTACAATTGTGTGACCTGCATTTGGTCCGCCAGCATAGCGAACAACATATTTTGCATCCTCAGCAAGATAATCTACAATCTTACCTTTTCCTTCATCACCCCACTGGGCTCCAATTACTACTACGTTCATTTTTAACCTCTTTATTTGCTGGAAAAAAATCCTCTATAGTTTTACTACTTTATAGCGATTTATACAATAAATCCGAACACAAATCTAAATATAATTCTAAAGATAAATTGTAAGATAAACCGCTAAAGTTTCGCTAAAATAAAATCAAAATCTTTTTATTTTCCGTATGCGTTCTTAATTCGTTCTACAGCTTCAATTGTGCGTTCCTTGTTACCAAAAGCTGTTAAACGCAAGAAACCTTCACCTGCTGCACCAAAACCACTACCTGGAGTTCCAACTACATGGCATTTGTCCAAAAGTTCATCAAAGAATGACCATGATGTATAACCTTCTGGAACTTTAAACCAGATATATGGTGAATAAATACCGCCATAGCATTTGAAACCAGCTGCAGTAAGTCCGTCAAAAATAATTTTTGCATTTTCGCGGTAATAATCAAGATTTTCACGAATCTGCTTCTGTCCAATTTCTGAATAAATGGCTTCTGCGGCACGCTGTGTAACATAAGAAACACCATTAAACTTTGTAGACTGACGACGGAACCACAAAGCATTCAATTCAGTTCCATCAAAAACTAATTCGTGAGGAACAACTGTATATCCACAACGAACACCAGTAAAGCCCGCAGTTTTAGAGAAAGAGCGAAGTTCAATAGCACAAGTTCGTGCACCTTCAATTTCGTAAATCGATTTTGGAATTGAATTATCTGTAATAAAAGCTTCATAAGCGGCATCAAACAAAATTACTGAATGATGAGCGTTTGCATAATCAACCCATTCTTTAAGCTGTTCTCTAGTAGCCACAGAACCAGTTGGATTGTTTGGGAAGCACAGGTAAATAATATCAGGAACTTCAGCATCTGGAGCTGGAATAGCAGGCATAAAACCATTTTCTTCTGTACAAGGCATAATGATAATGTTTTCTTTGCGACCATACATAATATTTGTATCCATATAAACTGGATAAACAGGATCACAAATTGCAACCTTGTTATCTACAGCAAAAATATCGCCAATATTTCCACAATCAGATTTTGCACCGTCAGAAAGGAAGATTTCGCTCTTATCCATTTTAATTCCACGATCTGTAAAATCGTATTTCAAAATCTTTTCAATAATAAAATCATAACCAGTCTCTGGTGGATAACCACGGAAAGTTTTTTCATCAGCCAATTCATCAACAGCTTTATGCATTGCTTCAATTACAACTGGTGCCAAAGGTTTTGTAACATCACCAATTGAAAGTTTAATAACATCAGCGTCTGGATGTGCTGCCTGATATTCCCGCTGTTTCTTTCCAACAGTAGAAAACAAATAATTTGCTTCAAGCTCTAAAAAGTGCTTATTGATTTTCATATCATACCCCGCCAAAAATGCAATAATAATGCAACAATATAGAGATAATTTAACTTGCTTATAAAACTAATGTCAATGACATAAAGAAAAATATAGATAATTCAAAAGGGGAAAGTCGCTTTTGGCTCCTTGGCCTTCCCCTCGCTCCAGCCAACAAAGTTGTCTTCCGCTACCCCTTCCAGCGGAACACATTTCCGCAACGCCTTTGATGATTTATTTTCTTGAAATAATATTTTGTTATAATGATGTATCACTCATTCTATTTGTTGACACCTATTTCCTTTTCATATTACAAGAAAACAGGAGATACTTATTATGAAAAACAAAAATAGTATTATTACTAAAAATTTATTATTATCTTTTTTCTTAGTAATTCTATTATTTCCAAGTTGTAAAACTGAAAATTCATCAAAACCTACAATTATTTGTGATTCTTATTTCTGGGGACACTGGGTTCGTATGGACAATGGGAAACAATACGAAATACTAGAAGATAAAATCCTTTTTGAAAATTCTGAATATGCAATTATTTCATCAAACAAAACTGAAATTAAAGCAGCTGGTCTCGGAAAGTTTCAGAAAGAATCAGACAGAATAATAATAAATAACAATATTCCATATTTTAGAGATGGCGGTGCAAATCTTGAATATTCCCTTAAATTTGTAGGTTTTGCAAATGATTATGGTAGAATCTCAGCATCTGGAATTAAAGGAAAAGCAACATCTACAAAGTATAAAAGTTACGAACAATTAAGTGAAAGTAATCCTGAAGGAATAATCACTTTTAATGCTCCGTCTCCAGAAGATATTCAAACTGTAACAATAGAAAATGGGAGTGAATTGATTGTAGTTCCAGGCTTACAAATTATTAATAATGGAGATTCTCTTGGAACAGTTGCACTGGTAAACAAAAACGACTACAACCTTAAAATTACTGGTACCATTAGTGAAAATCAAAAAAACGACAGATATCTTTATTGTAACAAAGAATACATAATGGATCTTAAAATTACAAACATAAGTAAAAACCCATGTAAATCTGCAGTTTGTTCTATTACCTCATTATCTCCAAATCTTACAATCTCAACAAACGAAAATCTATCAGGTTCACTCGATGTTTTCCAAATTCCAACAATGAAGGAAGGTGCCACATTTAATATACAATTATCAATAGAATGCAACGAAATTACAGAGCCATATATCAATACAGGTATCAAAATCACCATATTAGATAATAAAGGAAGACAATGGGAAGATTTTGTTCCATTGAGATTTTACAAAGGGTTAATTCCTGTAACAATTTCTGCAAGAAGCACACTGGAAAATCCGAGAGCTCAACTTAATGGATTCATAATTTATCCTGATGGAAACAATCAGTTCTTTACTGTGAAAAACTATAGTTCTAAAACCTTAATGGTTCCATCGTTTACAAATACAGAAAAATATATACTTGTATTTAGTGGCGCTGAAACAAATCAAACCCTTTCAGATAGTACAGAGATGTACTATTCAGTTGCACCTGGAATATCTACAGCAAAAGAAATAGATATGTCTGAATTTAACTCTATTGAGAAAATGTATGAATGCATTACCTTTGGAGGAAATAATCACACAGAATACACAGCCTTCAATGTAGATGAACCTTTTATTGGTTATTTGGAAGATGGAGAAATAGATTTTTTTCAATTCTCTTCCTATTCTAATGAATACTATAGCCCAGAAGTTCTAAGAGAATTTGAGTTCCTAGACAATGATAAGTTTATCTCTTATGAAAATGATACTAAAACCCTCACTTTTGATTTTTCAAGTGAAAATGTAAAAAACATCGCAGAATCGCTTAAACAATATAATGAATATCGCGATGGTGTTTTAAATATACCAGAACAAATAGAGGAGAGAAAAATTGAAACTATTGTTTTTAAAGGAAATCAGAAGACTTTCAATGATTTATGTATAAAATTAAATGATTGGTCTACAACTTCCACCGCAACAATTATTTTTAATAATTTCTCCTTTAGTTCATCTGCAAATAAACCTTTAATTGAAGCTTCTAATAATCTTACAATTAAGTATTTCGGTCAAAATAGATTAACATCATTAACTCGGAACCAGATTGAATTAATTAGTAATCCTAACTTCAAAATCGAAATTAAGGCAAATAATAATAGTTCATTTATAATAAAACCAAATACGCCTACAAGTTCTACCGACGGTTCAATCGGAATTGTAGCTAAAGAGGTTATAATTGATGGTGGTAATTTTACAATTGAAGGAGCTGATGGAGCCAATAATTCAGGTGGAAACGGTTCTTCTGGTATAAAAGCAGATAAGACTATATTTAAAAACAGAACAGTTGTAAATATTACAGCCGGAGCTGGAGCTACTGGAAGATATTTCTCTTATTCAAATGGTAGAAAAGGTGGTGATGGTGGTTACGGAATTAGTGGTGATGTTTCTGTTGAATCAGGTGAAATAATTATAACTGGAGGGAATGGTGGAAATGGTTCTGATGGTGCACACGGAGATAATGGATCCACTGGAAGAAACAGAGACGTTTGGAACTTTATGACTTGGAACACTGCTGAAAATGGAAGTAATGGAACAGATGGTTTTTCAGGTGGAAATGGTGGAAATGGTGGAAGCGCCATTGTTGGGAATCTTGAAATGCTTGTTGGCAGTATTACTTTATCTGGCGGCGATGGAGGAAAAGGCGGTACTGGTGGAAATGGAGGTGACGGGGGACAAGGTGGCGAAGATTCTGCAATAGAATGGTTTGGAAAACATGGCAGCGGTAATGGTGGCGATGGTGGAAAAGCAGGCGATGGTGGTAAAGGTGGAGATGGAGCTAACTCCATAACAGGAGATTTTGATACTTCCAGACAAAATATTGAACGACATTTCGGAGAAAGCGGTTCTGGAGGTAGTGCTGGTATAAGAGGTAATCGTGGAAGCCCTGGTGAAAGTGGAGATAGAGGAAGGTGGGGAGAATATGGTAAACCAGGTATTGATGGAGAACGAGGCCAATCTGGAACTAAATAAGCCGTATAATTTCCTTCACACTTAGTTTTCAGTTTTAATTAAAATGATTATGTTATACTACTAATTTATGATTGGTACTTACTATCTCTTCCACCAAAATCATTTGACAAAGACATAATAATTATATTATCCTTTATTTTATGAGCAAAGGCGTTCATTCGACTATCTGAAAATTTCGGAAAAATAAAATGAGCGCCTTTTTAAATTTTTGTTTTTTAAATGTGTTATGGGAGTAAAGGATGTATTCTTATTATACCGAAAATGAAGTTCTGGATTTTGTAAATGAAGAGGATGTTAAATTTATACGACTGGCTTTCTTCGATTTGTCTGGAAAACAAAAAAATATTTCTATTATGGCCAATCAATTGGAACGGGCATTTCGGGACGGTATTTCCTTTGATGCTTCGGCAATTACAGGCTTTGAATCTCCTAATAAGTCCGACTTATTTCTCCATCCAGATCCATCCACACTTTCTATAATTCCGTGGCGCCCAAACACAGGCAAAGTTATCCGTCTGTTCTGTAACATTACCTACCCAGATGGCACTCCTTATGAAAAAGATTGCAGAAATCTCTTACAGAAAGTTATAAAAGAAGCCAAAAAAGAATACAACCTGCAAATGAACATTGGCTCCGAAATTGAGTTCTATCTTTTTAAATTGGACGAAAATGGCGAGCCAACAAAAACTCCATTTGATAAAGCTGGATACATGGACATCGCCCCAGAAGATAAGGGTGAAAATATTCGCCGAGAAATCTGTTTTACTTTGGAACAGATGGGCATTTCTCCAGAATCGAGTCATCACGAAGAAGGTCCAGGACAGAATGAAATTGACTTCCACTACTCCAATCCTTTGACCGCCGCAGACAACACCGCCACCTTCAAATGGGTTGTTAGAACAAAGGCTGCCGGAAATGGACTTTACGCCGATTTTTCTGCAAAACCATTGCCATCACAGGCCGGAAGCGGAATGCACATAAATCTTTCTTGCTCAGATTCATCAAAAACACCACAGATAATTGCCGGTATTTTAAAACACATCGCCGAAATCACATACTTTTTAAATCCAACAGAATCTTCTTACGACCGATTAGGCGAATGTAAAGCTCCAAAATACATTTCCTGGGGTTATGAAAATCGTTCCACTTTAATTCGACTGCCAGCCGCCTCAAAAGACGCCCAACGAATAGAAATCCGTTCCGCAGATCCAAACTGTAATCCGTATATTTCCATAGCTTTATTACTTTACGCCGCTCTTGATGGAATTAAAAATAATCTCCAGCCACCAGCACCAGTTGAAGAAAATCTCTTTGATAATAGTCAAATTGATGAAATTATAAAAAAATATGACTTACAATCTTTACCAGACACCTTGGATATGGCAAAAGAAATAGCAGAAAACAGTCCATTTGTACGAGGAATCTTATTGTAAAATGAACTTTGATACTCATTCCGTTTTGGTTGTTACAAAAGATTCAAAACTTTCCTCATCTATAACCGCCATGCTTATTCCGCCAATTTTTGATGTTCAGTTATCATCAGATTTTAACGAGGCACGAAGACGGTGTTCGGAACAAGTATTTAACATTGTAATTGTCGATTTTGCCGATGGTGAAGGCAGTGATTTTGCTACAGACATTTCCAGTTCTACAAGTACAATTCTGCTTTTGGTTCCGTCCCAGCATTATGAAGAAATCAGTTATAAAGTAGAATCCTTTGGCATTTTAACAATCACCTGTCCTTTCGATCAGTTCTATTTTTACAATATGATAAAAATTGCTATAGCGGTTCAATATAAAGTACAAGTTCTCTCCAGCCAGACAACAAAGCTTAAAGAAAAAATGGAAGAAATCCGTCTTGTAAACCGAGCAAAAATGCTTTTAATGCAGAATCTGAATATGACGGAACAGGAATCTCACCGCTATATAGAGAAAGAAGCCATGGACCGCTGTATAAAACGAACTGCCATGGCCGGAAAAATTATCGAAACTTACAACTAATTTTAATCTGACTTTATAAAATTATCTTCCCGCTACAGGATATTCACCGCAGAAACAACCTTTACAGAAACCAGATTTACATCCTGAACTGCCATTTCCTGTACAGATTTCCGCAGAATCCAAAGCTTCGAGCATACCTTCAAGAGTAATAAAAGCTAAAGAGTCGGCACCAATTTCTTTTCTAATTTCTTCAAGTTCATGGGTGCTGGAAATTAACTCATTTTTACTTGGTGTATCGATACCTAAATAGCAAGGAAATTTAACAGGTGGCGAACTAACTCTAAAATGCACTTCTTTTGCCCCCGCTCTTCTTAAAATCTGAACCAAACGACGACTGGTTGTTCCCCGCACAATTGAATCATCAATTACCACAACCCTTTTATTTTCCAAATCGCATCGTATGGCATTTAATTTAACAAACACCATATTTTCCCGTTCAGCCTGAGTTGGCGCAATAAAAGTTCTACCAATGTATTTATTTTTAATAATACCTTTTACATAAGGAATGCCACTTTGTTTGGAATATCCCATAGCAGCACCAATTCCACTATCAGGAACGCCCACAACTACATCAGCATCTACATAACTTTCTTTTGCAAGGATTTCTCCCATTTTATAACGGGCACTCTGAACAGGAATATTATCAATTACAGAATCTGGACGGGCAAAATAAACATATTCAAAAACACAAGTCTGTTTAGAAGTTTTTTCTCCCAATTGAATTGATTTTACGCCTTCTTCATTCAAAATAACAATTTCACCAGGCGCAATATCTCTTACAAACTCACCATTTACTGCATCAATAGCACAGGATTCACTGGCAAGAATATAACCATTACCAACCTTTCCTAAACACAAAGGCCGTATTCCGTTAGGATCTCGAACTCCAATCAAACAATTTTCTGTCATAATACAAAGAGCATAAGACCCTTTTATAAGCTGAATTGTGTTTACTAAAGCAGTTTCCAGTCCCTTTTTATAATTCCGTGCAATCAGTTTAAGAATAACTTCGGTATCACTGGTAGACGAAAAAGTACAGCCAGAATCTTCCAGCATTTCTCGCAAAGGTTCATAGTTTACCAACTGACCGTTATGCGCAAGGGCAATTCCACCAAGCTTAAAAGTATTTAAAAAGGGCTGAGCATTATCTATAGTTCTACCACCCGCAGTTGCATATCTAACATGACCAACAGAAACGCTACCACTGAGTTCTTCAAAATGACTGCGATCAAAAATATCACCGACCAACCCCATATCTTTATGAAGTTTTATTTTCTGACCATCGCTTACGGCAATTCCTGCACTTTCTTGTCCTCTGTGTTGAAGAGCGACCAAAGCAAAATATGTAAGGGAAGCCGCATTTTCCGCGCCGTAAATCCCAACTACACCACATTCATCATGTAAACCCATAGAACATGCTCCAAATTTTAAAACAAAGAAGCCGCAGACAATCCCGCATAGGCATACCCATACGCTTTTATCTACGGCCTCTTCGTCGCTTACTCTTATAATTTATCAGTTTTCTTGCTAACCGTCAATGACAACCTTCATTATAAAAATCAGCAAAACTTAAGCTTTAATCCACCCTTAATTTCAGGCAAACCGATTCTGTATTTTTGTGCAAGAGCTGGCCCACAAGAATTAGAACCAACACCCGCCATCTTCCAGTCAATACAGATAACATTGGATTCACATTTTTTAAGTTCAAAATTATGGCGTTTTGTAAACAATTCTTCCTGAGTATATTCAGAAGCATTAAAACTGATTTTCTTTGAGTTTCCTTCATCATCTAAACCAGAAAACTCCATTGTACACTCTGGCGACAAAATCTTTACATAACGACAGTCATAATGAGAACCATTTTCCTGTGGTTTTATATAATTTTCATGCATATCAGCAATTTTCTGTGTAAACTTTGCCACATAACTAGACTGATGTTTATCTATATAACTTTCATTTGGACCAAAACCAAAATATTCAACAGAATCAAAGCTTTTGTCCAGGAACAATCGTATTCCCACTCTTGGCAGCATAGTAACTTTTGAAGAAGCATAAAAATCAAAGCAAACCGTTAATCCCCCTTCTTTATCAATTCTGTAAACTACATCACCATAAACAAAAGGCTGATATTGACTCCATCCATAAGACTGTTTTACACAAAGCACCACTTCTCCAGTTTTTTTATCCTCAGAATACTTTGTAGCGTAAGTTTTAATATCATAATCGTGAAGATGATTTCTATACCATTCTCCTCGTTGAGAATCGTTGTCTGTAGGAGCCCGCATAAAATTAAACTTCAATGGCTGATTCAATATTTCTTTTTGCTTTGAATCTTTGGTTGTAAGTTTGATGGATGTAAAGGCGCCTTTTCTACAGTCAAAAATATATTCCGCCAGCTTTGTTGTAATTTTATAGCAATTTTCTTTTGATAAAGCAGAAGTTTTTCCAGGAATACAATCTTTGTACCAATTAACCATTCTGTCTATTTCTTCACGAGCATTTTTCTGCACACCCTTTTCATCCCGCATACCTGGTTGTGGAATTGGAACTGGAATTACATCTGGCAACCAGTTTCCATTTTTAAGAATAGTTGCTTCATCCTTAGGATTATCTTTTCCAAGACCAAGCTGGTCAAAACAAACTTCAAAGCCCTTATTGCACCAAAGTGTATTTTCCAATGCCACAAACACAAAACGAATAAAATATTCTTCCCGATTTTCCATAATTTCTTCAATTTTACTTTGATTAAGGAAAGTCTTAAGATTTTCAAGAATAATTGCTTTCTTTTCCAGAGGTTCTACATCGGCCTTGAACAAATCTGAAGTATAAATTACATCACCATTTTTGGAAACTTCATAATAATATTCAAACTGATTTTTAAGATTAACAAAAGCCAGAAGATTCCAGAACTCAAAGGTAAAAATATCATCAGTTTTAGAAATACGAACTGGCCTGTAAACCTGCTTAACTTCTTTTAAGCCCGTATGCGGCGTTCTATCTGGATAAACCAAACCATCACAGCAGAAATTACCATCATTGTGACGCTCACCCCAGTCTCCGCCATAACCATATTTAATTGTATCATCCTGACTAATATTTGCCGAATGATCGCACCATTCCCAAATAAGTCCACCGCAAAAACGAGGATTAGAATGGAAAACCTTGTGATAATCTTCCAAATCCCCAGGACCGTTTCCCATAGCATGACAATATTCGCACATAATATAAGGGCGCTTTTCTTCTTTATTCATTAAATTATCATGCCAGCTTTTTGTATCTGGATACATTCGAGAAACAACATCAAAAATTGCATCGCTTGTGTTATCCTGGATGTGAACACTTTCATAATGAAGCAGACGAGTTTTATCAAAAGATTTTATCCATTGTGCGGCTTTAATAAAGCTTTCACCAAGGCCACTTTCATTGCCCATTGACCAGAAAATTACACAAGGACGATTTATATCACGAGTAACCAGCAGCTGTTCCCTATCCATAATTGCGGCTTCGAACAAAGGATTTCCAGCGGCCAAAGCAATACCAGAATAATCTGACCAATCCCAGTTAAAATGATTATTTACAGAAACGCTTCCGTGCATTTCCAAATCGCATTCATCAATAACATAAAAACCAAACTCATCGCAAAGCTGATAAAAAATTGGAGCATTAGGATAATGAGAAGTTCTTATAGCGTTTATATTATGCTGTTTCATTAAAACCAAATCTTTTTTAATTTGAGCAACACTGGCAACATAACCTGTATCGGGATAAGAATCATGACGATTTACACCACGCAGTTTGATTGCCTTATTGTTCACCAGCACCACGCCATTTTCTACCGCTACTTTTCTGAACCCAACTTTTTCGCCAATTATTCCATTTTCTGTTTCTAAAACCAGATTGTACAAAACAGGATTTTCTGCAGACCAAAGCTGAACATTTTGTACTGCAATGGAATATTCTGTGTAAAAAGGAATGCTATCTTCAAAAATCTTTGTTCCATTTGGGGAGAACAGTTTTACATTTACCAAAGGATTTTCAGAAGAAGTTTTTAAAGACTGCTGACTTTCAAAGGATTTTATAAACAATTTTAATTTTCCATCCCCTTGAACTTCATCATTTAACTCTGTTTCCAAGCGAAAATCTTGAATATCTTTCTTAAAATGTCTAATAATGTATACATCTCTGAAGATTCCCGACATTCTGATTTTATCCTGATCTTCAAGATAAGTGCCTGTACTCCATTTTAAGACCAAAACTGTCAGTGCATTTTCGCCATTCTTTAAAAAATCTGTAATATCAAACTCGGAAGTATGATGGGAAACTTCGGAATATCCCACAAATTGATTATTGATGAAAAGATAAAAACAGCTGTCTACCCCTTCAAAGTTCAAATGCAGTCTTTCTTCGGCATTAGACTGTGTAAAATTAAAAACTGTTGAATATAGGCCGCAAGGATTTTCATCGGGAACAAAGGGCGGATTATACGGAATTGGATAATCTACATTGGTGTATTGAAGCTTATCATAACCAAAAAGCTGCCAGTTGGAAGGAACAGGTATTTTTGCAGAAAGGGTTTTGGTATTAAAATCATCTGGCAAATCATAAATGCTGTTGTAAAAAGAAAAATCCCATTGACCATTCAACAGTTCAAACTTTTCAGATTCAGTTCTATCCAAAAAAGGATTCTGGTTTTTGCCAAATGGAATAAAATAAGCGTGATTTTCCACAGTATTTACATGGAAAACCTCAGGATTTTCGTGATAAATCAAATATTCTTTAATTGTTTTCATAATTTCCTTCCTTTTTTTTTATAAACCGCAGATTGTTTCAACAATCGAGGATTTATAAAAAACGTTCGCGTGAGCGAACTTGTATATAAGGGGATGTCCCAAAAGTAATGCGTGTAGCGCTCATTGAGCTCGTCGAAATGACTGCTACACTAAATATGGTGGTTTCGATAAACTCAACCACCGTAAGCAAACTTATTGGACATCCCCAAGTGTAACATAAACGCACCATTTTGCGTTTATGTTAAAACCTTCCTATTTTTTATAAATCGGAGATTGTTTCAACAATCGAGGATTTATAAAAAACGTTCGCGTGAGCGAACATGTATATAAGGAGTTTATTTATAAACTCCAAGTGTAACATAAACGCACCATTTTGCGTTTATGTTAAAACCCTCCTATTTTTTATAACACCTATGTCATCCCGAACTCGATTCGGGATCTCATCAAAAATTATACGAATATTTTAAATATGAGATGCTGAAACGAGTTCAGCATGACAATTTTTTTTCAATCTTTTAATTTTTTAGTTTTCAAAATCTTATCCCGCCAGTTTCCAAACCATTTATTCAAAAATCCCAACACAAAACCTACAAAGAATGCCGCCAGCAAAGTTCCAAGCCCAACGCTGCCAATTGAATGGATAAAAATCATACAGCAAGCAAAGGAAATAACAACCAGCGACATATCAAAAATAATTTTGCATTTATGGAATTGTATTTTTGTAATTTCAGAAAGAGCAGAAATGAATCCTTCGCCAGCCAGTGGCATAATATTTGCGGGAACATAAAAAAACAGTCCCCAGGCAATAAAAATAATGCTTAAAATCAAAAGAAGGATTCTTAAAGGATAATTGGTAATGGCTTTTGGAAAAACTTGGGAAACGCCCCAATTGCAAAAGGTGGTAAAATATCCAAAAACAATACCAACCAATACCTGTGCAAGATTTATGAGCTTAAAGTTCTTACGCAAAAGAATAATTTGCAGCAAAACAAGAAAACTATGAAAAAGAATAGTTCCTTTTCCCATTTCAAGTCCAAAAATGCATGTCATAGTATAAGGAATAGAACTAACTGGCGACACTCCAAGATTTGCCTTTACCGACAAAGCAATTCCCGTAGTCATAAGAAAAAGTCCTAAAAAATATAAAAAAACTCTGATTTTGAGATTTTTTTCCCTTATTTTTTCAAACAAGTTACTTTTATCCATATAAATGAATTTATCACAAAATCAGAGTTTATACAGTTCGTTTTTTGTACAAAAAGAATTACTTTTTTAAGCACTTTAGATAGGGAGATTCTTTTATGCGCCCCACATCTTCTGTATTTACATATTGGAATAACCCATTAAATATTCATCAATCTGGCGGGCGCATTCTCGACCTTCGGCAATTGCCCAAACAACCAGCGACTGACCACGATGCATATCACCAGCGGTAAACACTTTTTCTACAGATGTTTTATAGCCATTTGGACTTGCCAAATCTGGGGTTGCTTCACCAATAGATTCAACAGTATTTCTAGCAGTAAGATTTGTTCCAAAAGCCTTTGCAGTATAATCTTCACAACCAAGGAAACCAGCCGCAATCAAAATCAAATCTGCAGGAAGTTCTTTTTCCGAACCTTCAATTTCACAAAGCTTACGCTGACCGTCAACCATTCTAAACTCAACCTGAACAGTTTTTATTCCAGCTACACGGCCATCCTTTTCATAAACTTCTTTGATTGTAGTTTTATAAACCCGTGGATCATGACCAAACTTTGCAATGCTTTCTTCGGCACCATAGTCAGTTTTAAGAGTTTTAGGCCACTGTGGCCAAGGATTATTTTCTGCCCGTTCTACAGGAGGACAAGGCATCATTTCTATTTGAGTAACAGATTTACAGCCCAAACGAATTACAGAACCTGTGCAGTCATTACCAGTATCACCACCACCAAGAACAATTACATCTTTTCCTTCAACTTCAATGCCGTAATTTTTATAAAGCATTTTAGCCAAATCTGCATTGTCTTTTCCAGCCGCTTCAGAAGAAATAACAGTTTTTGTTACTCGCTTCAAAAAATCAACTGCCAGCATAATTCCGCCTTTTGCTCCAGCACCTTCTTTATCTGCATCAATTTTTTCTACACCAACTGCGCTAAGAGGACGAGCTTTTTTTGCACCACAACAAAGTGCCACCGCGTCAAAAAGATTCAAAATTGGATATGCTTCTGTTCCGTTTCCCACATCAGCATTAAAAACAAACTCAACGCCTTCAGCCTTCATCAATTCAATTCGACGGTCCACAATTTTTTTATCCAACTTCATATTTGGAATACCATACATCAAAAGACCGCCAGCCTTATCATCTCGTTCATAAACAGTTACAGAATGTCCTCGTCGATTCAATGCATCAGCCACAGCAAGACCCGCAGGACCCGCACCAATAACAGCAACCTTTTTTCCAGAACGAACAAGAGGAACTTGAGGTTTCATATATCCAGTTTCAAAAGCCTTTTCAATAATAAAAAGTTCATTGTCGTGAACAGTAACAGCACCTTCACCAACACTTGGATTTCCGCAGTTACAAGCTTTTTCACACAAAGCAGGACAAACCCTACCAGTAAACTCAGGAAAACTAGAAGTTTTTAAAAGTCGCCAGGCAGCCATATCAAACTGCCCCTGATACAAAGCATCATTCCATTCGGGAATAAAATTGTGGAGTGGACAACCAGTAACCATACCAGCCAGTTTTATAGCACTGCCACACATAGGAACACCACAATTCATACATCGTGCGGCCTGTTCCCTTCTGGCTTTTTCGTCCAACTTTGGATGAAATTCTTCAAAATTACATATTCGTTCCATTGGTGGAACATTTCCATTTTCAATTCTTTCAAAATCCAAAAATCCTGTTGGCTTACCCATTTTTACGCCTCCAATTTTATTCGTCACAGCAAATCAAATTATAAGGTTCCCAGAAAGACCAATGCAAATCTTCCCTAAACAAAAAAAGAGGCCGTAGAAAAAAAACTTATGCAAATTTACACAAAATTTTTTCTACGACCTCTTTGCCGTGTTTCTATATATAATAATGAAAAATCAGATTGGGGTCAAGTTTGTTTTAGAACAGTTTATTTTATTGCCGCGTGCATAGCTTCCAAAACAGTTAATCCCGCTTCATTAGATTCATCAGAATCACAAACACATAAATCTTTAAGAATAGTAACAGCCACTTCCGGATAACTAGCTTTAAAACTTGCATAATTTGCAACTAAAGAAGAAGCCGTTCTGCTAGAACACATAACAACATCGGTTATCGAACCAAGTTCCTTATTCACAATATCTATATCAAAAGACAACATTCCAAAAGGCTCAAAATCTCTCCAGCTATTATAAGCCAACCCTTTTTTATTACAATAAATATCAACAAAAGGCTGAAGTTCATCAACAACTTCCCAACCCGCAGTATCTTCCATACAATGAATTATAGGCAAACTCTTACCTTCATCCGTTCCAAAATAAGACTCATCATGGGTATCTCGAATTGCACAAATAACATAGCCATTCTTTTTATATTTCTTTACTGTTTCAACCAGTTTTGGCAGTAAGTTTACAGCGCTTTCATTTTGTAAATTGCCAGTAAAAAAATCATTCTGCATATCAATCATAAAGAACAACTTCATAAAATACCTCTTCTAATTAAAATATTTCCGCCTACAAATATAGTATAGGTGCAAAAGTTAAAATTGACAAAATTATTTTTATTATCACAAAAAAGGGGGAAAGCCTTCCCCTCACTCCAAAGGCCGCCAGTTTCGACAAGCTCAACCGCCGGCCTTTTCCGCTACCCCTTCTCCTAGGGGGCCTCAACAAGTTGTTTCCCCCTAAAACCCCTTAATAACAAAAATATCAGTACATTTCCATCACATCATAAAAATTGCAGCAAAGAACTTTTGCCAGAGTATTAATAGTTTCACCACTAGCTTTATTTATGTCTTTTGCACCAATTTCATATTCTTGCAGAGTTCGTAAATTAACACCAGATAATTCTGCCAGCCGCTTTTGAGTCAAACCAGCTTGTTTCCGTAAGCGTTGAAGATTTGTAACCCTATTTTTCGATTTTATAATATTATCCATTACTTCTACAAATTTTTCTTCAGCAGCTTCGTGCAAAGGATTATACATTTCACAAATTATGGAAGCAGGAACAATATCCCGAATATTTTCAAAAGAGATACCTTTAAACCATTGATAGTAAGCTAAAATCCATCCAGTCCAATATTCCTTAGTTCTATCAAATTGTTCATAGGGAGTAATTGAATATATCAAGTTTAATCTGTCAAAAATCTCCAGAGCCAGTTCAGTTCCACTTAAACCACAAACAAACTTTGGACTTCCATCACCAAATGCAGCAGCAACCCTAGAAGTTATAAAAAAATCATTAAAATCGTCAATTTTAAGCCCAACACAATTAACCGCATAATCAAAAGCAAAACCAAGATTTGTCTGAGCATCCGAAAGCAGATTTTTATTGTAGGCGTGAATCATCAGCTTTTACCTCATTCAAAATAATGTCACGAATAAATAATCCAGAAATGTCGTCTTGCTTCATAAGGTTATAAAAATCATCTCTTGCCTCAGCTTCTCGATTTTTTCGCTTAAAATACCATTGCTTATAATCAACAATTTCATAATTTATAAACTTCAATCTATCAAAAGCTTCTGGTGATTTTATCACAACCTGCTCTCCAAGTTTTCCAAGTTTCATTGCAATCTGTAACTGCTTATATGAAATCTGATTTGAAAGAAACGCCTTAGCGAAAGAAAAATAAGAGTCATCTGCCCTATAACCAATAATAATGTCACATTCATTTAAATTAATCGTAAAGTTTTCTTTAAGATAATGAACTCCTCGCCGCAATATTGGAGTATCTAAATCAAATATTCTATTAGAAATCAAAACTGTCAGCCAATGAAGTGTTGTAAATTGACTTTGTGAATCAGATAGATTTAAAATATTCAAATTTTCTGTATCAATCTCATACGAGTTTATAAATCCATCAGTCTGTTCTGGACAAGCCCATTCTCTTGCAAGTTCCACATTTTCAGTACAATAAAACCCTTTACCATAATCATTCCAGGCTTTTCCTTTCCCGAATTCAGGCTTTTGTATTATTTTTTGCGATCCATGATATAAACTAATTAACCCCACTATTAAATAGTACTTCTATAGAAGTAGTATGTCAAGAAAAATAAATAAAATATTCTAGACTTAAAATTAGCGCACCTTGTACAAATTATCACCAAGATAGTCTGACTAATTCTGAGGGGAGTTTTTTTTGCATAATAATTTCCCCGCTCAAATGCTTACTCCAAAGATTTTTATAAATATAGTAATTTTTGAATAGTTTTTTGTAAAATGTGCTATATTATAAGTATGGAAAGAACTCACGAAATTAAGCCTGTAGATCAACTTGTATTTTCAGACTTCGCAGCTTAGCTGCTCGGTGCTTCACTAAAAACTCGTCTTACGAGTTTTTCCGGCGTTGCCGTCGTTCATTATATGTTTGGTGCAGTAATGCGTGATCCAAAAATCTGCAAAGGAGTAATTGAAAGACTTCTTCAGATTAAGATTGTCCACATTGAGTATCCTGAATTGCAGAAAGCCATCAGTCCATTCTATTCAAAGAAGGGAGTCAGACTTGATGTGTATGTTGCTGATTCAAATCGGGTTTTTGATGTTGAATTTCAGTCCTATGATATTTCGAATATTAGAAAGCGAACCAGATATTACCAAAGCATGATTGACATTGACAGCCTGATGAAAGGTGCAGACTATTCAGAACTGAAGGAAAGTTATGTAATTTACCTTTGTTTGAATGACCCGTTCAAGGCTGGACTTCCAGTGTATAGTTTCACAAGAACTTGTACAGAAAATAAGGATGTAAGTTTGGGCGACCAGACTCACCATGTAATATATAACTGCTCAGCTGCCGACAAAGAAGAAAATCCAGATTTGAAAGAGTTTCTTGAATTTGTTAAAAGCAACAAGGCAGAATCAGATTTTACAAAGGAGATTGCGAATATGGTACAAACAAAAAAATTTGAACAGTTGTTTGTAAACGAATATCTTGTCCAACAGTTAATAATAGATTAGTCATAACAGATGGATAAATGACATCTTACAGCGTTGTTATTCCAGCTACCACCGCGCGCGGTGGTAGCTGGAATAAAGCACCATAACTCCCGTTTTCCTTAGGAATTACCGTTAATCAAATTATAACATCCTACCCCGGCCTTTTCCATAGCCGTTCGCCGCTACCGCTTGCTTCACTTGCAATGGAAAAGGCCTCTCTTTGGGTGTTACTGAGCAGAACGAACAAGGCGGAAACCGTAGATGCTGTCCCGGCTATACGGGGAGCTGCCGTACCGGGACGAAACCGAACAGCCACTGGAGCTGTCGTACCAACTGCCACCGCGACGAACGCGGGAGGAGCCTGACGCAGCACCAGTCGGGTTAGTCTGGGCACTAGTGCTGTAATTTCCATACCAGTCCCAGCACCATTCCCTCACATTTCCACTCATGTCATATATTCCAAGATTGTTTGCTGTTTTTCCACCTACAGTATGAGTCTTGTAGCCAGAGTTATAATAATACCAGGCAACATCATCTATTGAATTACTTCCGCTGTAAGTGTATTCATTCTTGTATTTACCACCCCGGGCTGCATATTCCCATTCTGCTTCTGTAGGCAGTCTATATCCGCTGGCTTTAAAATCACAGGTTGCTGAGTCCCAGTTTATTTCGCTCCAAGACGGTATACTTCCATTTCCCCAGTCTGACGGATTTGTTGAACCATTAATTGTGTAACATGGTGTCAATCCTTCTGCTATACTTCTTTTATTGCAGTATACGAGGGCATCATACCAACTTACATTATAAGCAGGATAATTATTACCAACTCCATAAGTTGAACTTGGTGAAGGGCCTCCATAAATGCCGTATTGTTCATATTCCTCCTGTGTAACTTCATAGGGACACATGTAGAAGCTTCCTACAGTAACACTGTGTTTGGCTGTGCCTTCTCCCATATTGAAGGTTCCACCTTCTACAAATACAAAATTGTCAGCTGCAGGCTGTTTTTCTTCCCATTTTGCATAAAGTGTAATATTTGTTTTTACCTCATAGCCTTCTTCAACTTTTTGTGTATAAGAAGCGTCTGTATACCAGCCAAAAAATTTCCAGCCGTTTTCTGTTAATTGTGGTAGATTTTCTTCTACTAATATTCCATTTTTTATAATTTCAACACTTTCTGGAGCAATAGAATGCTCAGTAGAATATGTTATTACAACATTTTCTCGTGGTGCGGAGCGAACGAGGCGGAAGCCAAGGCCATTAGCCATATCAGAAGGAACATCAAAGTTACGATTAATTACAGAACAAAAATAAGCTTCGTTAACCCAACATCCCCCTCGAAAAACATGCCTATCTCCCTCTAATTCACCCATTGGATTAGATACAATTCCAGTATTAATGCTGCCATACAAGTCATAGCACCATTCCCAGACATTTCCACTCATATCATAAAGTCCAAGGGCATTTGGTGCCAAGAGTCCAACCTGGTGTGCTCCAGATCCTTCTACGCCCCTGACATAGAAATCTCCAGTCATTCCATCGTTACAAGTATTAAATCCATACCACGCAAATCCATCCAGTACAAAGTTTGAATCATCATAATAGTTTGTTGTTGTAGTTCCTGCAAAATAATTTGCAAAGACTGTTGTACCATAAGTTTCTTTTCCACCTCTTGCGGCATACTCCCATTCTGCTTCTGTTGGCAAACGGTAGCCATTCTTAGTGTGATCTGCGGTTATAATAGCACTGTTTATATGTCCATTAGCTATTGATAAAATTTCAATAGTATATACTGGCTCTAGTCCTTCTTGTTCACTGTATAAGTTGCAGAAATATATTGCATCATACCAAGTAACCGTTTCAACAGCTCGTTCACTGTCTATTTCACAAGTTCGTTTCATAAACGAGTTAGGATAATGTGAGCTATCTGAAGGATCACTTTCAAGTCCATATATATTTTCTATCATTACTTCTTCATAAAGTTTTTTTGTAACTTCATAAGGGCTCATATAATAGTCGCTTAATGTTACTGTTCTTCCTTCGGGGAATGCTCCTGAATAATATTGATTATAGCTATTACTTCCAACAACAGTTCCGCCTTCTACAAATACAAAATCATCTTCTAGGACTTGTTTTTCTTCCCATTTTGCATAAAGTGTAATATTTATATTTACAAAATAACCGGTTTCAACTTTTTGTGTATAAGAAGCGTCTGCATACCAGCCAATAAATTTCCAGCCTTTTTCTGCCAATTGTGGTAAAGCTTGTGTATCTAATAAAGATCCCTCTGCAACTTCAATTAATTGTGGTACTGTTCCATAATCACTGACATAACTAACTTGATATTTATTAATCCACCTTGCAGTTAATGTTACATCATCTGTAACTGTATACTTTCCATCTTCTATTATAGTTTCTCCAGCATACCATCCTGCAAAATACTTTCCTTCCGTTTCCAAAACAGGCAGCTGGTCTATTGTGATTTTATTTCCTTCACCAACTTTTATGCTTTGTGGTACAGTTCCGTAATCACTGACATAAGTTACTGTACATTCTTTAAGCCATTTTGCATAAAGTGTAATATTTCCATAACTTCCGCTTTCTATCTTTTCTATCTCATCTCCACTAAAATCTTCTGTTACATACCATCCGTCAAAATAATAACCTTCTTTTATTGGCTCTGCCAAAACAGTTGTTTTATTTTCAACCGTGTATGAGTTAGGATTTTCAGAAGCATTTTCTCCACCATTTAGATAATATGTAATTGTATAAATAACAGGTGTCCATTTTGCATATAAAGTTATATTCCCAACTGAACCACTTTCTATTGTAAGAACCGGATTTCCTGTAAAATCTTCTGTTATATACCAGCCTTCAAATGTATAACCGTTTCGGTCTGCATCAAGAAGTGAAATTGTATCACTCATAACCGTATAAACCGTCTGATTCAAAGCTGCATTTGTTCCACCATTTAGTTTGTATTCTATTTTATATGAAGAAATCTGCCATTTTGCAGTAAGTTTTGTATCTGAATTAATTCTGTATCCGTTAGTAACCTTTATATTGCCATCATACCAGCCGAGGAAGGACATGCCTTTTTCTTCGAGGACAGGTAATTTTTCAGCCGATAAACTGTTTCCTTCGGGAATATAGAAAGAAGTTGGCACAGTTGCGTATTCAGATTCATAAGTTACCTGACAGAAGTTTTTTGCTCCCGGTGCATAAAACTCTTCGCTGTCTGCTGTAATTGTATAATAATCTATTTCACCTTCGCTTAAATAACTGGTAAAATCTTCATGAGCAAAATATGCATTATTTTCACTGTTGTTATCGCCTCCATAAGTCATATAAGATTCCAGCAGTTCCCATCCAACACTTAGATTTATATCTTTCATTTTGCTTGAACCGGCTGCAACTGAATAATACATTTCTGTACTATCCGAAAGTTCCGATGTTACTGTTGCACCACTGAAAACCATCATATAGTTTCCGTTATTTCCAAATGTTGGAACCATAAGTATAGAAGAAGAATTGTTTTTTACACTAAAGAACTGATTATTTCCATCAGGATAAATAATAAATCCATTTAATGCTGCCTCATTGTTTTCCTCTGGATTTTGTGCGGCAACTGTTATTGGAATTAGTCCTTTAAAAAATCTTAATGGTATGTAGTCTGCCCATTCCTGTTTTGTTTTTGGATTTCGTATTGTTACATTTATACCAGTATCTATATAAGCTTCTGAAAGGTCTGAACAAACCACCTTAACTTTTATTTCTTTTGTAGCATTTGGCTTTAAAGTAGAAATGGTAATTCCCGAAAGATTTTCGCCTAAAACAGTTACAGCGGGAGATTGTGATTCTATTATACATATTGAAGAAGAACAGTTATTTTTACTGACATTTGTGATTGTAATTACCATGTCATAAACTTTAGCATTATTTCCATACAAATATCCGTCATCTTTCTGGTCCTCGCTGATGACGCCTGTTATTTTTAAGTTGTAATCATCTTCTCCAACAAGTGCTACTGTTCCCATGTAGTCTCCCTTATTGTTGATTTTTAATCCAGGTATTACAACTAAATCAGTTCCATTTTCAATTGTTACAGTCTGTGTATCGTTGGCAGTTGGAGCTGTAAAAGTAATTGTTCCATCACTTTCACTTTCTCCTTCACTCGTAAAACTTGTATATTTTTCTGATTTTGATTTTCCTTTGATTCCAGAAATTGATGAACTTGCAGCCCGTCCAGCACCTTCTGTAAATCCAACCAGTTTAAGACTATATTCCAGATTTGCTCCACCATTTCTAAAGTATGGTATATTTCCATTTATTATTACACTGTCTGATTCTTTTTTAAAAGTTCCCAAGGATTTAACCTGAAGTTCTGTTGAAGCAGATGAAATTACAGAATATTGTCTTCCTTCAAAAATCACTTTATCTTCTAAAACTTCATACTGCTTGCCGTTATCCATTCGAACCCAAGTTCCCCAGAAATAACTGTCGCTGCAAATATGATTATCTGAATCATTTTTTTCGTTTGTATTATTTGTTGTATTTTGATAATCAGATGGTAAATCTCCAGCACCAATTCCACATCCTAAAAATGCAACTAGAGTTACCAAAACAAAAACTGATAAAAGTTTTTTTACAATACACATTTTCTTTTTCATGAAAATCTCCTGTTTATTATTATAGCATAAAAATGTCAAAAGTCATATGTAGACTAATGATCAAGAAGGATGTAACGGGTTATTTATAAGTTTTTTTGTGGGATGCTGAAACAAGTTCAGCATGACGTGGGGGATTAAACAAATCTGAATGGGTTCCTGTTGCAGTCGCTGAAAGAATAAAAGATCTGCCTATTAAGATGAGATATTCTCCAGAGTGAGGATTATTTCCAATTCATTTTAACTTTGATATAAACCTTTTGGAAAAAATCTGTTATGCTAAGAGTATGGGTACAAAGGAAAAGGTGCTTGAGATTCTTTTGAGCAAGCAGGAAATGCCTGTTTCTGGAGAGTTTTTGGCGGAACAATGTGGAATTAGTAGAGCGGCCATTTGGAAGGCGGTAAAATCACTGAGGGATAAAGGTTTTGATATTCAGGGAACTACAAATGGTGGTTATGTTTTAACTGGAACTGGTGATGTTTTTTCTTTGGAGAATCTTTCCCTTTCTCTTGAAAAAGCTTATCCTTCTTTAAAAAACAGCCATATTGAATGTTTTAAAGAAATTGATTCTACCAACACTTATGCAAAAAAAATCTTATCGGAAAATGGAAGTTTTAGATTGCTAGATGGAACTTTAACCGAACGCGGAAAAAAATATCACAATTCAATTATTGTTTCTGAATGTCAAACTGCTGGTCGGGGAAGGCTTGGAAGAACTTTTTATTCACCGGCAAAAACAGGTATTTATCTTTCTGTAATTTATTGTCCAGAAGGTGGAATTACTGAACCTGCAAAACTTACGGCTTTTAGTGCGGTTGCAGTGTGTCGGGTTATAAAACGATTGTATAATGTTTCGGCCCAAATAAAATGGATTAACGATATTTTTGCGGGAAACGACTTTTCTTCACCAAAAAAAATTGCGGGCATTTTGACGGAAGGTTTTACTAATTTTGAAACTGGCACCATTGAATCTGCGGTAATTGGAATTGGAATAAATATTCAGGATAATCCAGAGTATTTTCCAGAGGAAGTAGCTAAAATTGCGGGATCGATTACAGAAGCTTCTAGCGAAAAAGAAAATAAAGTTACACGATGTAGGCTGGCTGCAGAAATTGCAGGAGAAGTGCTTTCTATAATGGAAGAACCAACTGCAAAAGTAATACGGGAATACAAGGATTTATCTTTTTTAATTGGACAAACAATTACAGTGCATCCCATTATTGGTAATAATACAAAAGATTATCAGGCAAAAGCTATTGATATTGATGAAAGCGCGGGTCTTGTGGTTGAATTATCTGACGGTTCAAAACGAACTCTTAATTCTGGCGAAGTAAGTCTGCACTCCTCCCAGTTTTAGCGTTTTAAGTCATTCATTACATCAATTATATCTATTATATAGAAAAGATTTTGTGAGAAAAATATGGAGCAAGAAGAACGATTAACAAACTTAGAAATTAAGTTATCTTATATGGAAGATTTTATGAATCAGATTCAGGAAGTGGCTGTAGAACAGGCAAAGGAAATTGAAAGATTAAAAGTCGAAAACAAGCTGCTTTCAGAAAAAATGAACGAATTAATAGAAAACTCTGGGGAAGAAATACCGAACCGTAAGCCACCTCACTACTAGGACAACAATCTTTAGCTTCTGATTTCTATTGCTCTAGCCATGTTGTAGGCTTTTTTCATTCCCACGGAAAATAATACGGGCAGTAAAATCATATACATTTTTAAACTTTTTTTTCCTCCTCGTGCAATCCACGCTCGCTGAGACTGTTGCCATATTTTGGAAACCATTGGTATAAAGTTCAAAAACATAAAAATTGCATTTGTAAAAGTTCGCTTTTCTTTAAGATGCAATTTTTTTCTTACCCAAAGTTCAATTTTTTCTATTCCTTCCCGCAATTCAAGAGAGGTTGAAGTTTTAAAAATCAAAGACACGGATTGCATTATGCAGAATAGTTTTATTAACAAAAAAACTGTTTCTTTTTCTTCTATCCACCAATTGGCTTTTATTTCTAAAAAGCTTGTTCCCGAAAAAGCATAAGAAATAATTTTAAAAATTAAAAGAAGAACTCCGTAAAATAATACAGGTCGTAAATCTGCAAGTTGTTCTTTTAAGGAAAAATGAAGATAAAAGGCCATTACGGTCTGAATTAAAATTAAAAAAAGGGCAAAATAAACTGGCAAAAACAGGAAAAGAATATTTATAAGTGGAATAAAAAGCAATTTACACCAGGATGGACATTTGTGCAGGAAGGAATTGCCTTTTTTATAAGAAAACGCTGAATATTTCATGTGAATCCTAAATTACCAGAGTAAATCTTGAACCGATTGATATTTTACCAAAGGATTTTTTATGTTCCAAAGTTCTAGATTTTTAGTTACTCCTTCTGCAGGATTTCCGTCAAAAACTTTTTCGCCTCTGAATAAAACTACAAATCGGTTTGCAAGCCCAAGGCATTTTTCTATTTCGTGGGTTAAGATGATTATGGTTTTTCCTTCCTTTTGTAATTCTTTTATTAAGGAATTAACCATCTTAACTCCAGAAAAATCCAGATTGGCATAAGGTTCATCAAAAATTAAAACAGGATACTTCATAGCGAGCATACAAGCCACAGCCAGTCGTCGTTTTTCGCCACCAGACAAAAATCTTGCAGGAAAATCTGCTTTGTCTTTTAAACCTGTTTTTTCTAAGGCCTCCTTTACCAAATCATTTAATTTGGCACTTTTTAATCCCATATTTTTTGGACCAAAAGCAATATCTTCTCTGGGAGTTTCACCTAAAATCTGAGTTTCTGCTTCTTGAAAAATTAAACCAACCTTTCCCACGCATTCTACGGAACCTTCATCTGGTTCTTCTAGTCCTGCAATAATGGACATTAAAACACTTTTTCCCGAACCGTTTTCGCCACCAATTACAATGCAATCCCCAATTTCTACATTCAGAGAAACATTTTTTAATGCTTCAACAGTTCCATCAGCGGTTTCAAAGTTTTTGGAAAGATTATTTATTTTTATCATTTATAAACCTATGCAATCTATTTTATAATTGTAAACCAAAAAACATTCAATTTCCAAGGTTTTCAACTATTCAGCCTGATTATTTGCGCTGTTTTCTTGCAAGTCTACCTTTGTTGATTCTGTCTTTTTTTCTTTGCCATCATACAAATATTGTGCAAGTATTGGACGAACTTTTAATGCAACTGGAACAGCAACAATAATTTTTGCCAAATCGCCTGGAAGGTATGGAATAACACAAGCACCCATTGTATAGGCAAAAGCAGATTTATCTACTGGAACTTTACCAGCCCCATTTGCCCATCTTGCAAAATGAATTATTCCTGGTACATAAAGAATAATCATTCCGGCGAACATAGCAATAGTTACTTTTAATGCAACTTTCCAAGAAAGTTTTTTTTCTTTTACAGAAGGTTTTCCCGCAATAAAACCAGCAAGAACTGCACCAATCAAATATCCTGGTAAAAATCCACCTGTTGGACCTGCCCAAACCGCAATGCCACTAGTTCCACCAGAATAAACTGGCAATCCAATTAAACCTGCTACCAAAAACAAAGCGGTAGGAGCACCACCAAGGAAGCTTCCCATTAAAACACCTGTTAAAATACACAAACCGTTCTGCAAAACAATTGGAATTGGTCCTAAAGGAATCTTCAAAAAGCAGCCAATACAAATAATGGCCGCAAACAAAGCAATAAATGCAGTAAATAAAATTGATTTATTATTTTTTTTAACGCTCATAAAAAAATCCTTGATTTTAAGGTATTTCCTAAAACCAAGGATGATTATAATGAGTTTTTTTTACATTGTAAACCTATTTAAATATTTTTGGTTTACAATGCGTATTTTTAAGTTTTATCCTAAAAGTTTATCGCTAACAACACCGCTTATGCTGAACTTTTCAAGCAAATCTTCAACGGTAAGATTTTTCTTTTCTTCACCACGAACATCGTAAACAATTTTTCCGTCCATCATCATAATAAGACGATTTCCATAACGAATTGCATCTTTCATATTGTGAGTAACCATAAAAGTTGTAAGTTTATCTTGAGTAACAAACTCTTCGGTTAATTCAAGAACTTTTTTGGCAGTTTTTGGGTCCAAAGCGGCTGTGTGTTCATCGAGAAGTAAAAGCTTTGGTTTTTGTAAAGTTGCCATAAGTAATGTTAATGCCTGTCGCTGACCGCCAGAAAGTAAACCAACTTTTGCATTCATTCGTTTTTCAAGGCCTAAATCCAAAAGTGCCAGCTTTTCTCTGTATAAGTCTCGCTCTTCATTTTTAATATGCCATGCCAAACCGCGTTTTTTACCACGACGCATAGCCATAGCAAGATTTTCTTCAATTTCCATATTGGCGGCAGTTCCCATCATAGGATCCTGAAAAACTCTTCCTAAATACTGAGCTCGAATATGTTCTGGTTTTCCAGTTAGATTCATACCATCAAGTTCAATAGAACCTGTGTCTGCATAGTGAACACCCGCAATCAAGTTTAATAAAGTAGATTTCCCAGCGCCGTTACCACCAATAATTGTAACAAAATCACCGTCGTCCAAATCTAAGTCTATTCCTCGAAGTGCTCTTTTTTCGGTTACTGTACCTGGATTAAAGGTTTTTGTTATGCCTGTAAGTTTTAACATTGTACTCATAATTCTGTCCTCCAATCCTATTTTACAGCTTCTGCATCACTGATAGTTTCTACGGAATGCTTGTATTCATCGGCATTATGACTTGTATCTACTTCGTTGGCAGGACCTTTATAGGCTTTTCTTCTTCGGTCAATTTTTTCTTTAAAGACTGGAACCGAAAGTGCAATGGCAACAATCAAAGCGGTCAAAAGCTTTAAGTCTGTAGATTTAAGACCTAACTGTAAAACAAAAGCAATTACAATTCTATAGATGATTGAACCAAAAACGACAGAAATTAAGGTCCACCAAAGTCCAAAATGAGCACCAAAAATAACTTCTCCAATAATAATAGAAGCCAAACCTACAACGATTGTACCAGTTCCCATCTGAACATCACCATAACCCTGACTTTGAGCAACCAAAGCTCCAGATAAGGCAACCATTCCGTTAGATACCATTAAACCAATAATCTTTGTAGTGTCTGTATTTACACCCATTGCTCGAACCATGTGTTCATTGGCACCAGTAGCACGAATTGCACTACCATATTCAGTTCCAAAGAACCAGTACATCAATGCAATAATAATCACAATTACAACTGTACCAATAATCAGTGAGCTGACGGTTTTTGTCATGTGTCCACCAGTTAATTTAATAAGCTTAGTCATGATTGTATCAACACCCAAAAGCGGAGTGTTAGGTTTTCCCATTATTCGAATGTTAATTGAATAAAGGGCAATTTGTGTCAAAATACTGGCAAGCAGAATATTGATTTTAAGCTTAGTATTCATGATTCCTGTTACCAAACCACAAGTAAGTCCCATAAGGAAAACAAAAAGCAAAGTCAGTAACGGATTCATTCCATTAACAATTAAAACTGCAGTTACAGCTCCACCTGCAGCGAAACTTCCATCAACAGTCATATCAGCAACATTAAGGATTCTAAAAGTTAAATAAACCCCCAATGTCATCAGTCCCCAGAGAACTCCCTGAGAAACGGCACCCACCATAGCATTAAATATTGGCATAGGTTACTCCATTTTATAATTTTCATTTAATATAAGTTGCAATCAAAAAGGATTCATCTAAAAAAAGATAAACCTTTTTTGATTGCCCCGTAACGCCCCAAAAAGAACGCCACGGGAACAAACTAAAAAGTTATTTTCCTAAAAAATTAGAGATTTTCTGGAATTGTAATACCAAGAGCAGCAGCTGTTTCTGCGTTAACTTTTAAGTCACAAACATCAAGATACTGGATTGGCATTTCTGCAGGATTCTTTCCATCTTTTAAGATTTCTACAGCCATTTTTGCTGTCTGCTTTCCAAGTTCGTAGTAGTTGATACCATAAGTTGCAAGACCACCAGCGTCAACCATTCCTTCTTCTCCTACGATTGTTGGAGTTTTGTTTTCAAGACAAACCTGAGCAACAAGAGCCATACCTGCGGCAATCATGTTATCTGTTGGTGAATAGATTACATCACATTTTCCACAGAGAGCCTGAGTAACCTGCTGGATTTCGTTTGAGTTAGAAACTGTCATTTCTACATAGTTCAAACCAAGTTCTTTACAAGCGGCTTCTGCCAAGTCAATCTGGAAGCGAGAGTTCTGTTCTGAAGAGCAGAAAAGCATACCTACAGTTTTTGCTTCTGGAAGAAGTTTTTTCAAAAGTTTCATCTGAGCAGCACATGGTGTAAGGTCTGATGTACCTGTTACATTTGTTCCTGGCATTTCGTTTGATTTTACAAGCTTAGCAGATTCTGGGTCTGTTACAGAAGAAATAAGAACAGGAATTGTAGTTGTAAGGTTTGCAACAGCCTGTGCAGCTGGAGTAGCAATTGCGAAAATTAAATCATCTTTATCGTTAATAAGTTTTTCTGCGATTGTTACACAGTTTGCCTGTTCACCCTGAGCATTCTGGAAATCAATCTTAACATTCTGGCCATCAACATAACCAGCTTCTTTAAGTCCATCAACAAAACCCTGATAGTTCTTGTCCAATGCAGGATGTTCGAGCAACTGAACTACACCAATTTTTGTAACTTTAGCCTTTGCTTTTTTAGCTTTTTTTGGAGCTGCTGTTGTAGCAGACAAACAAAGAGCTGCGATCATCAAAGCAACGAGAGTCTTTTTCATTTAATAATTCCTCCATCAATGAAAATTAACACAAATATTATAAATGGCTTTTTTTTGCATTTTAATAGTAGAAAATTGATTTTTATATAATTTTTTCTTATATTGTCACGGGTATTTTTGGCAAACTTTGATACTTAAATAAAAAGAGGGAAGAATCATCTGATGTGACTCTTCCCTCTTTTATTCTATGCTGTACAAGTCTTAAAGGCGGCCAAAACTGCATCTTCGTGGTTTAGACCATGATTTTCTTCGCTGGCAATTTCGGTCATAATCTTCAAGTAATCGTTTGGAATGATTTTCTTGAACATTTTCTTGTAGGTTGCCCAATCTGCAAGAATTGATTTACCTTTTTCTGAGCCGGTTTCTGCAACATGCTTTTCGATAAGTTGTTTTAGAACCGATTCATCTGGAGTTTCGCCGACACGGGCTTTTGTGCGAACGACGGTGATTTCGTCTTCAAGCTCGTAAACTGTAATCAACTCTTTGTTTAAGCGTTTGTACAAGTCGTGCTTTTCATCAAGAACATAAGCAACACCGCCACTCATACCTGCACAAAGGTTTTTACCTGTTGAACCAAGAATTACAGCTGTACCGCCAGTCATATATTCAAGGCCGTGATCTCCACATCCTTCTGCAACAACTGTAGCACCTGAGTTACGAACACAGAATCGTTCTCCTGCAACACCGTTAATAAATGCCTGTCCGCTGGTTGCGCCAAACAATGCAACATTACCAACGATGATATTTTCATCAGCTTTACCAGAGAACTTCTTTGGTGGATAAACAACAACTTTACCACCACTCAAGCCCTTACCGAATGCATCGTTTGAATCTCCTTCAAGACGGAGTGTAAGTCCTTTTGGAATGAATGCACCGAATGACTGTCCACCACCACCCTGGCAGTTTACTGTAAATGTATCTTCCTCAAGAGCATTACCAAACTTCTTCTGGATTTCTGATCCAAGGATTGTACCAACTGTACGGTCAGTGCTTTCAATTCGGAATTCGGAATTATGAATTCGGAATTGTTTTTCTGGCACACCCTTAATTTTAGCTGTAAGTTTTTCAAATTCTGGAAGAAGCTTGCTAACATCAACCGTTGATTCCAATTTGAAATCATATAAACTTCTATCTTTTTTCCATTCCGAATTCTGCATTCCGCATTCCGCATTAGCTAAAATTCTGCTCATATCAACAAGACCAGCACGCTTGAAGCCCTGCTTATCTTTTAGCTTTAACAAATCTGTACGTCCACACATTTCATCAACTGAGTGAACACCAAGTTTTGCCATAATTTCGCGCATTTCCTGTGCGATAAACTTCATGAAGTTTTCTACATATTCTGGTTTACCAGTAAATTTCTTACGGAGATCGCTGTTCTGAGTTGCAACACCAAATGGACAAGTATCAAGGTTACAAACACGCATCATTGCACAACCCATTGTAATAAGTGGAGCTGTAGCAAATCCGAACTCTTCTGCACCCAAAAGCCCTGCAATTACAACATCACGACCAGACATCAATTTACCGTCAGTTTCTATTACAACGCGACCACGAAGTCCGTTCTGAATCAAAGACTGATGTGTTTCTGCAAGACCAAGTTCCCAAGGAAGACCTGCATGATGGATTGAACTGATTGGAGCCGCACCTGTACCACCGTCGTGACCAGAAATCAAAATTACCTGAGCCCCAGCTTTTGCAACACCGGCAGCAATTGTACCAACGCCTGCTTCTGAAACAAGTTTTACAGAAATGCGAGCAGCACGGTTAGCGTTCTTCAAGTCGTAAATCAACTGAGCCAAGTCTTCAATTGAGTAAATATCGTGATGTGGTGGAGGCGAAATCAAAGATACACCTGGGGTTGCATAACGAGTTGTAGCAATCCAAGGGTAAACTTTTTTACCAGGTAAGTGTCCACCTTCACCAGGTTTTGCACCCTGAGCCATTTTAATCTGGATTTCGCGGGCACTAAGCAAGTATTCTTCTGTTACACCAAAGCGGCCGGAAGCAACCTGTTTAATTGCAGAGTTGTATTCTGTTCCAAGGCGCTCTGGTTTTTCTCCACCTTCACCAGAGTTAGATTTTCCGTGCAAGTGGTTCATTGCAGCAGCCATACATTTATGAGCTTCTTCAGAAATTGAACCGTAAGACATAGCACCTGTTTTAAATCTCTGTACAATTGAATCAACTGATTCTACATCATCAATATTGATTCCTTCTGCAGGGAAATCAAAATCAAGCATAGCGCGGAGTGTATGTGGATGAGCATTATCATCAACTAATGCTGTATATTCCTTAAAGCGGTTGT